>WGDE01000098.1 GCA_015493385.1 Phycisphaerae bacterium | reverse complement strand
GTAGCTCCCTCTTTCCAAACGTAAGACGCGATTGTGCCATCTGCGTCAGAGCTACCAGTTCCATCGAAACTAACAGTCGCACCATCGTTAACGTCTTGATCTGCGCCAGCATCGGCTGTTGGAGCACCATTGACAGTAATCACAACTGTATCTGTATCTGTCAAGCCGTCATCGTCAGTAACAGTCAGAACTATCGTATGAACTCCGACTGCAAAGTCACTTTTATTAAATGTTGAACTCGTTGAAAGAGTTGTAGCTCCCTCTTTCCACTCGTAAGAAGCAATTGGCCCGTCAACATCAGAGCTCGAAGTTCCATCAAAGCTTACAGTTTCACCATCATTAACTTCTTGGTCGCTTCCTGCGTTGGCTGTTGGATCATGATTTACCCGCTCATCTCCAGAAACCATATTTGTCACACGATCTTGAAGTTCTTCTTTACCTAAAACTCTCTCTTCAACACTAAACTCATCTATAACGTAGCTATCACAACTATCTAGATACCCGCCTATTTCAATCTTGCTACTAGCATTATCTTTAACGTCCCAACCAGTAACAGCAATAGAATATTTATCTTCAGCTATCAGATTTCCACTTGAATCATACTGGCGCAAACAACATTCTTCTACATCTAAATCAACCGTAAATGCAAAATAAACCCAGTCATTTTCAACGTAAGAGTTTGTATCCGTTGACGACTCTAGTCTACCACCAACACCATCATCATAGAAAAACATTCTGGCCCTACCCCTAATACCTGGTGCAAACCAAACAGATGCATAATCATTACTATTGCCAATTTCGAATAATTTTGCAGCAACATAATCTGTACCTATGATCTTAAACCAGCAACCCACTGTAATACCACCGGATGTTTGGCTTGTGTAATTGACATTACCGTCTCCTGCATCGAATGTGATATTATTGTCAGTAGCGTCAAAAGACACAGCATTATTAGATGGACTGCTTCCAGAAAAGAATCCAGTAGCGGTTAGTGGATTATTAAGGGTTGCTACTTTTGAGCCTAGGGAGAAGTCGCTATTATCAAAATTAATATCCCAACTGGAAGTATCGTTAAAGTGTGCTAGAAAAGTTAGAGGGTCCTCCTTGTCATGAACTCTTACAACGACATCCTCCGCGTCAGTATACCCCTCATCATCAGTAACTGTTAATGTTACAATATGAGTTCCAACAGAAAAATCACTCTTATCGAAAGATGAAGAAGAACTTAATGTTGCCCCGTTCTCTTTCCATTCGTAAGAAACTATCGAACCATCTGCATCGCTGCTTCCGCTAGCATCAAGCGTTACAGTCGTACCAATTAAAACTCCTTGATCCTCACCAGCAACCGCAACTGGAGTACCATTTGGCAACAATTCATTATTGTTTACCATTCTATGCACACGGGACTCAATCTCCGTCTGAGTTAGAACTTTATTATCAACAGAAAACTCGTCTATCGCATATCTGTCAGCATCTGATATATAATCACCTAACTGAATTCGACTGTAGACATTATCCTTCACATCCCAACCTGTTACAGATACGGAGAAAACATCAGTAGTAATGAGAGTACCACTAGAGTCGTATTGACGCAAAGTACATTCTTGGGAATCCAGATCTACTGTCAGAGCAAAATAAACCCAATTATTTCTAATGTATGAACTAGTATCCGTAGAGGATTCTTGGTAGCCGCCAACACCATCATCATAAAAAAACATTCTGGCAATACCTTCGTTACCAGGAGCATACCACAGAGACACATAATCGTCATCATTTCCGATTTTAAATAACTCTGCCGCAATATAATCGGCACCAATAATTTTCAACCAACAACCGACTGTAATACCTCCGGATGTTTGGCTTGTATAGTCAACATTGCCATTGACAGCATTAAATGAGACATTGTCATCCGTAGCTACAAAAGAAAGCGCATTATTGGAAGGAGTGCTTGCTGAGAAGAAACCTTCATAAGTCTGTGGATTAATATATGTGGCTGTCCGCGAGCCAAATGCATAGTCATCGTTATTTAGATTAATATCCCAACTAGATGTATCATTAAAGTGATCCAAGAACGTAATAGAATCAGAGTTAACGCAAACATTAACAACAATATCATCCGTAGCTACTGCTCCACCATCGTCAGTTACAGTCAAAGTTATTGTATGAGTTCCAACAGAAAAGTCGCTTTTGTCAAAAGTAGAACTATTTGAGAGTACAGTCTCCCCTTCTTTCCATTCATAAGAAGAAATACTGCCGTCACTATCTGAACTACCAGTACCATCAAAACTAATTGTATCACCATCAGCCACTTCTTGATCTGCGCCAGCATCGGCGACTGGCGCCTCATTACCTTCACTAAGCTCATTACCGTTAACCATATCGCCCACACGCGTTTCAATCTCTGCCTGGCTAAGAACGCGATTATCGAGAGATAGCTCATCCATCCAAAAATTATCCGCATCCTGCTTATAATTTATCTCTATCAGTGATGAAGCCGTGGTTACGTCCCAATCGGTAAAAGATATAGACCCTGTATATGGAGCAACTATTGAACTACCGCTATCATCATATTGATATATAGTGATTTGCGAATTAGCAAGATCAACAGTGACCGCGATATACACCCAATCTGTAACACTAGAAGATGTATCAGTCGAAACAGTAACAGTTGTTGAATCGGTATCATTTTTAAATGACGCGGTCCACTTGTCCGTACCAGTGTAACCAAAATTTATCTGAATATAATCAGAAAAATCACTGTTGTGTATTGTCACTGGTTTGACTAAAAGATTTGCTCCATCAAATTTACACCAAAAACCAATTGTCATTCCACCGTCACTTGGGCAATTGACATTTCCATCGTCAGCTTTGAACTTCAAAACTTCTGTATCCTGTGTGTAATATGCCTTATTTGCTGGGCTACTATTTGTAAAGAAACCGGTATCCCATAGAGGTGAAGCTACAGATGCTACTGTTTCAGTACCAGCTGCATAGTCACCATTAGCAGTGTTGATATCCCAACTAGAAGAATCATTGAAATGATCCAAGAAAGTTATTGAGCTGTATTTAGTATCAATAGTTACAACAACCGTGTCTGTACCTGTCGCTCCACCATCATCTGTAACAGTTAATGTGATGGTATGAGTTCCAACGGAGAAATCACTCTTGGTGAAGCTTGAAGAAGAACTTAAAACTGTCGCTCCCTCTTTCCACTCATAAGAAGCTATTGTGCCATCAGAATCGCCACTTCCAGTTCCGTCAAGAGTTATGCTATTTCCAGATTCTACTTCTTGATCTGCGCCAGCGTTTGCGGTTGGAGCAACATTGTCGCCTAGAATTTGGATAGTAGATTTATTTGGATTTCCACCAACAGTGGAATCAAAACCATTATTTTCTGTCAAACTATTGCTATCGGTTGCTTCGTTTTTATCAGCAAAACCAATTTCCACGAGATCTTGAGTATCACCATTTGCGTCTGTTGCAATATCAGTTTCTTCTAAGTATTCAAGGATTGACTGTCGCTGCTTCGTAATAACCCCGACATAATAATCAAGATAACTAGATCTTTGCAATTCAAAATGGTGTATTGTCGCTAGCGTATTATCTCTCACAGGAGCATCAACTCTATTTCCAACATCATCACTGCAATCTACAACTGATATGTCTGAGAGGTCTTGCCCCTCTGGAATAGAGAAAACAACCAGCTTAGTCGGTTTATCAGTCTCTACAGACCAAGTATCGTCGACATGAGTGATTGCAGTAATCACTGGCAGGTCGAAATTCAAATAATCAGGTTTGTCGGTTGCTGATAAGATAACATCCACCGTCTCGGTTTCTCTATTGAATGCAACCTCAATCACAAAGAGGTCTGTATCTATTTTACGCAGACTAACGGCACCAGAGGCGGTTAGGTCGCAACCGCTAAGCGAAGTATCCGAAGTGTCGAGTTCTATAGCAATAGGAATAGTAAATACATCAACCAATCTTGCAGGTGTAATTTCCGGATTGCCGTCAGCAACTCTCCAATAATCCATCATCCACTCTGGTACATCGTAAGAAACAGATACTCTCAATGAGCCATCTTCATCAACGAGATTAACAGAGCTGATATCTCTAAGCCAACGATATTGTATCGCTTCATCTGTGCTAACACAACCTACTGACTCGAGCTGCGAATCAATAGTAGCTCGCGCATCTTTACTAAAATCGTAAAGCTTGACATATTGTGGATTATCATTCCAGAATGCATAATCTTCATACCAACCGCCATTTTGAATTTCACTGCTTAGGAAATCCATGGCCAATATATACCCATTATTAGAATCATAACCACTGCCATCGTATAGCGTTGGGTCTGAATCCATACGAGTTGTTAGTTGATAATTGACAGACGTTGATTGGTCTGTGAGTGATTCATATTGCGTCCCACCAGTGCCGCGACTAGACCCGGCAAGCATGTAGGTGTTTATATACGACTCATACTTTGGTGAATCATTTTGGTACGAGCAAGTTGCTGGAGAAGAACCAAAAGTCTTTCTATGCCAATCCACTTGATACTGCATAAGCTCATCAATATTGTCATAATCTACATAATCAAATGTTTTTACATCTGCAATACCATGGTCACTTTTTGTATTCGCGTCGCAAGATTGCATCTCAACGCCATATTTGAGCCTAGCAGTCTGATTTATATCTATTTGTTCATCCAATGAGAGATAATCACCATAGCCTATTTGCCACGGATCTGTATTGACTGTGAATTCTAAATTAAATTTAAATGCGCAGGCTTCTCCGTAGTAAACAGATTTTAATGTTGGAACTGCGGTAGAATGTGAAAAGCAGGAATCGAAGCCTCGATAATGATTACATACCGCGACACTGCCAGCGTATAATGACGTAGGTAACAGTAGAAATATTACTATAGCCATCAAAAATCGCATAAATGCGGCCACTAGCCTATCTTTACCCTGTTTTTTATCATCATCAATTTTATTAAAAACTACTAACACTACGTGCTTCCCATTCCATAGATCTCTTACTTCTTGTCATCCAGTGTACTCTTAGAAAAACCATCATATTCGTTAACTCCTTAACAAATATGTACTTAAGAAGCGATATAAATTAAAGTTCCCTTAAGTTTATCTAGAGCAATATTGACAACTCTTACCACAGAGTTATCGGATTGTAACAATCGCAATTTAACCAATAGACCAAACATACTGACTATTTTTCGCTATATTGAGTATTATCCGCATAATCACTATTTTCCTTTTTTTCACAATAAATCTCACATAACACAGGCATTATCTTTCCCTCTAGTCTTGACAGTTTCACTGCGAATACTTATTATTGCGGGTTTATTGTAAACCTCTTAAATAATTGGACTTGTATAATGTCAGAGAAAAAGAATTATCGCAAAACGCTAAACCTACCCAAAACAGCGTTCGCAATGAAAGCAAATCTAACTCAGCGCGAGCCACAAATACGCAAAAGCTGGGATAAGCAAAAAATGTACGACACAATTCGTGCGCAAAGAGAAAATGCTCCCAAATACATACTTCATGACGGACCTCCATACGCAAATGGCGACATTCACATGGGGCACGTTATTAATAAAGTTTTGAAAGATATCGTCCTCAAATATAAGACTATGCTTGGCTACGACACCCCCTACATCCCTGGTTGGGACTGTCATGGGCTTCCTATTGAAGTAAAGGTTATGGCAGAATTAGGGGATAAAGCTCTGGATATGGATAAGCTGGAAATCCGTAAACTATGCCAGAAATACGCTAGTAAATATGTCAAACTCCAATCAAAGCAATTTAGTGCGCTTGGTATCTTTGCTGACTACAAAAATCCATACCTGACAATGAAGCCGTCCTACGAAAAAGGAATTCTAGATGTATTTGCAGAGCTCGTTGAACAGGGAATAGTCTACAAGCAACTCAAGCCAATCCACTGGTCGATTGGTTGCGAAACCGCTTTAGCTGATGCGGAGCTAGAATATCAAGACATTACTTCATCTAGTGTTTATGTCAACTACCCTGTTGATACTGAGACAAAAGCTAGGATGTGCGAGCTTGGTCTTTGCAATCAAGATGAAGAGAATGTCTACTTTATGATTTGGACTACAACACCTTGGACTCTAGTTGCAAACTTAGCGGTCGCTGCGCACCCTTCAATCGAATATACCACGCTTAGATATGAGCTTAATGGCAAAAAGTGTGTATCTATTGTAGCTGCGCAAAGGGCTGAAGCAATCGCTAAAGCCGGCGGTCTTGAAGAGAGTGAATACTCTATCTCTGATGTCAGAGTAAAGGGCGCAGATCTTGAAAAGTTAAGATACAACCATCCATACGTTGAAAAGAACCCTACCGAAAATGATGCCTATTTTGTAATAAACGCACTCTACGTTACCGTCGAGGATGGAACTGGGCTAGTTCATATCGCTCCAGGCCATGGTAGCGACGATTATGTGGCAGGTCAATCTTATGGACTCTCGACATATTCACCTGTTGTTGACAATGGTGATTACGATGAGACTGTACCAGAATTCCTAAAAGGTCAAAATGTACTCAAGGTAGACCCAATTGTAATTGAAAAGCTAGAAGAGCTTGGACTATTATTCGCTAAAAAAGAAATACTCCACAGCTACCCACACTGTTGGCGCAGCAAAATGCCTGTAATATTTAGAGCAACAGAGCAGTGGTTTATCAGCGTTGATAAAGAAGTTGCTAATCGTGGAAAATCGCTCAGAAATCTAGCATTAGATTCAACATCAGATGTTAAATGGATTCCGTCTTGGGGCGAAAAGAGGTTGCGCGGCATGCTTGAGTCTAGACCTGATTGGTGTATTAGCCGCCAAAGAGTCTGGGGATTGCCAATTCCAGCATTCTATAATTCAAACGGAGATACGCTATTAACAGCAGAATCTGTCAGGGCCGCAGCAAAATACATCGGCGAAAAAGGCTCAAACGGCTGGTTCACCGACACTCCAAAAGAAATCCTTGGCGAAGATTTCATTCTTCCAGACGGCTTTAGCTGGGACGATTTATACAAAGAGGAAAATATCTTTGATGTTTGGTTTGAGAGTGGCTGTAGCTGGAATAGCGTTGCCAAAGCAGCCGGCTGGGATGTCCCAGTCGATCTTTATCTAGAAGGTAGCGACCAGCACAGAGGTTGGTTCCAGCTTTCTATGCTGCCAGCGCTTGGCGCAACCGGCAAACCTCCATTTAAAAGAGTTTTAACTCATGGATTCACCGTTGATGCTAAAGGAATGAAACAGTCAAAATCTCTGGGCAACTATGTAAACGCTCAAGAGGAAATCAAAAAGTACGGATCCGATATCCTTCGTTTATGGGTCTCAAGCGTGAATTATCAAGAGGATATGCGTTGCAATGATGAGATTATTGGTAGGCTCCAAGATGCGTATAGAAAAATCAGAAACACTATGAGATATCTATTTAGTAATATTGACGATTTTGACCCTACAACCCAAGCAGTGGCAACCAAAGATATGGTTGAGATTGATCGCTGGGCATTATCTCAATACAAAAAGCTTGTAGAGAATGTCTTAGCTGCATACGAAGATTTTGCGTTCCATAAAGTTTTCTCTCTAATATACAATTTTGCAACAGTAGAGATGAGCAATATTTATATGGATGTCTTAAAAGACAGACTCTACTGCGATGCAAAAGAGAGTCAACTGCGCAGAAGTGCCCAGACAACAATGCACATTATTCTTGACGGTTTAATCAGGCTTATATCTCCAGTGTTAGTACACACTTCTGAAGAGGCTTGGGATAGCCTGAAATTTAAAAGCCAAGATGCAGAATCTGTACACTTCGCATCGATGCCAGAAGCAAATTCTGTAGATATTGACAGTGGCAATGATGCCAAATGGGATATAATTCTTGAAATTCGCGACAAAACATTGCGCAGCCTAGAATCTCTAAGAGAGGCAAAAGAAATCGCAAGCAACCAAGAGGCTAGAGTGGTTATAAGTAGCAACAACCAAGAAATTATGGACGCTCTAGACATGATTGGTGAGAATCAATTTGCCTCACTTTGTATTATAAGCGAAGCAAAATTCGAGAGAAGCGACACTGACACGGCAATCAAAGCAAGCAAATCACCACACAGTAAGTGTGAGAGATGCTGGAATTATTTACCGTCAGTAGGAACAATCAGCGATAATCCAGATCTATGCCAAAGATGCGCAGATGTCGTAAACGGATAATAACTGACACAAATCAAATAAGCAAAAGCCAAGCCTATTCATAAGGCTTGGCTTTTTTTATCAATTGAGCGACTCTATGCCCCTCCAAACTCTTCGTGAAAAAAATCTTTTTCCATCTTCGTTCACCCTGTTAGAGTTTTTTTAAATCTACCTTTCAATCTATTCCGCAAATATCGTTTTTCCAACACTTAACAATGCATAAACGTATTCACTTAAACTCTAATAGGGTCGTTTGCGTTAAAACAGTTAAAAATGCTCGGAAACACCGTTTTTCTCAGCCAAAAGGTGTATAGAATTTGAGTAAAAAAAATTTCAAATAAAACGAGATAAAACACTTCTTACAGGCTCAAAAAAGGCATTTTAACTCTATGGTCCGAGAAAAACATTGCAAGACCTTGCCATTATCGATATTATTGGACTGTGATAGGAGGTCACTAGTTTAAGAAACGGAATTGCTAATCGAAGACGCTCACGAAGGAATTCATCTTGTGAGGGTCTTAACACTAATCCATCAATCGGAAGGAAGAAACATGAAGAAGGTATTACTCGTAGTCCTTTGCGCTGCGCTAATCAGCACCGCATCCGCAACAACCACTCTATCAGGCACATTTTCAATAGCAAACGGGGATTTCTCAAAGGCAACTTGGGAATACACTGGCTCGGACAGTTTCTTGCTAAAAGGTTACGGTCCAGAGACAACAGATCCGCAGCTCGTATGGACGATCTCTGGAAACGTAGACGCTAGCAACGTAGAGATAACTCTACTACCTGCAGGCAACTGGGATCCACTATACGACGGAACATACACAGCTGATGCAGCAGAATTCACAGATTATGACTCTTACAAACTGTTAATGACAGCTGCGAGCGATGCAGGACAAAAAAACTACAACGGCACTTTGTATGATATTACAATTGAATTCCAAGCGCAAAGCTGGGTCGTTGGTGATTATGATGCTCATGAATTCACAAATGCACAGATTGCTCTCACTGGCAACCCAGTTCCAGAACCAGCAACAATGGCTCTTCTAGGTCTTGGTGGTTTGTTTGTTGCAAGAAGAAAACGCAGCTAAGAACTTATTCCAAAATTGTTTTACAAAAGTTCCTCTCAGATTTGAGAGGGACTTTTTTTATCTTTCTTAAATAGCTATCATAACTGTGGTTACACCCTTAAAAGACAAATAATACACCACCTTTTTAGGGTATATTTATTGTTTGCAACTAAAAGCTACCGTTTTTTGCTTGCAAAGAGAAACACTTATTGCTATTATTATGGGACTGTGGTAGGAGGTCACAAAGAAGCAAAAGGACTAACCTAATCAATGATAAGTAGCGGTTTCATTGCGGTATCCTATCGAACACTAATTCATCAATTGGAAGGAAAGAAAATGAAGAAAGTATTGTTAGTAGCGCTTTTGTGCGCAATGGTAAGCATCGTTTCAGCATCAACAACAGCTCTTGAGGATTCATCTTATTACACTGATTCAGGAGTTTTCTCTCTTGCAAATGGTTGCTTCTCATCAATGACTTGGGCATATGATGATACAAGTAAGACATCATTTACTCTTGAGGGATACGGTACAACATCTGTAAGTATGCCAATCTGCACAATAAAGGGCTCTATAAATGTTGATGGTAGCGTAACTGGCGTATCTGTTGCATTAGACAACTTAGGTGCAGCAGGTGCATGGAGCGATCTTTACAATGGGACATACACTGTAGCAGAAGCAGAATTTACTGACTACGGAATGTTTAGACTTCTCATGACTGCTGGCGCAACCGCAGAAGGCGAAACAGCTAATCAAATTATCATTGATGGCAAAACTTACGACAGAGGGCTCGAATTCCAGGCTCAAAGCTGGGTTGTAAATGATTATGTTACAGGACAGTTCACTAACGCACAACTTACAGTAGCTAGCGCTCTAGTTCCAGAACCAGCAACTATGGCTATTCTTGGTCTTGGTGGTTTGTTTGTTGCAATGAGAAGAAAAAGATAAGCAATATATCTTAGATGTTCTAAGAGGGTGTTTTTCATAATGAAAAGCACCCTTTTTTGTGCAGTTAGAAAACTACTCCCGCAATATAACGCATAGCTAGATTGCCCATCTTCTGAAAATCTTGCTATGCAAACACAAATAGCATTCACAGCTATTCCTTTTCGCATAGTCATTATTCTAAGATTTCACGTTTTGAATGCATAAAATGCTTATTTTCAAGCCATAACTCTATGTTATCGGAATTTCACTCATTTTTTCTTGAAAATTTATTACAGAGATTTATCATCGATGGTGAGGTCGGAGTGATTGAAAAGGCAAATATATCTATCGAGTTAATCGTAGTGAGTTTTCAGCGTGAGATGCTGTTGGCTCGAATGCTAATCAATCAAATTGGAAGGAAAGAAAATGAAGAAGACACTTTTAGTTTTGGCTTTGTGCGCTATCTTCAGCGTGGCAACCGCATCACCAACCCAACTTAGTAACTGCCAAGATCATGCCGCAGGGGTTTTCACTATTGCAAATCACGGCTTCTCATCAATGACTTGGGCATATGATGATACAAGTAAGACATCATTTACACTTGAAGGTTATGGTTTTGCTAACTCATCATCACCTACTACAAATCCAATCTGCACAGTTACAGGAGATTTATCCAGTGGTGTAGCAACAAACGTATCTGTGGTATTAGACAATACAGGAGCTGTAGGAGCATGGGACGATCTATACAACGGAACATACGTTGTATCAGAAGCAGAGTTTACAGATTATGGTGATTCTTACAAACTACTTATGACTGCTGCTGATACCGCAGATGGCGATACAGCCAACCAAATCATCAATGACGGCTGCACCTATGATAGGGGCTTTGAATTTCAAGCTCAGAGCTGGGTTGTCGACGATTATGATGCAAATCAGTTCACCAACGCACGGCTTGCACTAACTAGCAAACCTGTTCCAGAACCAGCAACATTGGGAATTCTAGGTCTTGGCGGTTTAATTGTTGCGTTAAGAAAACGTAAATAGTTAAGTCATTGTCGCTAATACAGGTTCTTATTGAGAAACTCATACAAACTAAACTACCATCAAAAGGAAGGAAACAAAATGAAAAAGTTATCTTTATTACTATTATGTGCGATAGTTGTTAGTGTAGCTTCAGCGAGCACTTTTACTCTAGATAAGGGTAAGGGAATCTACGACTTCTCATGGGCAAGTTGGGGATACACTAACTCAGGAAACAGCTTCTTACTAAAGGGCTTTGCCGCTAGCGACCCACTGGTACAAGTTTGGGAAGTAACAGGCGATGTTGCTGGAAATGATCAGGCAACGAATGTTGTTATAGACCTATACGCGACTGGACCATGGGATGCAGCTGATGCAGGCACATACAATGTAGGCGATGCTCTATTCACTGATTATAATAACAAGTTTAGACTCTTAATGACCGCTGCTAGCAATGCAGATGTAAGTTTTGAAGGTCAGAGCTGGGTTGTAGACGACTACACCAATCACGAGTTCACTCGTGCAATAATCACAGTTCCAGAGCCAGCAACAATGGCTATTCTTGGTCTTGGCGGTTTGTTTGTTGCAGCAAGAAGGCGTAAAGCATAAGCAGAAACAAATCAACAACATGTAATACTAAAAGGATTCTTCAGTCATGAAGAGTCCTTTTTTGTCATCATCATTTATCAAACAGATTTAAAAAACCTTAACCTTTCAATCGGAATACCTCAAAAGTGCATTCTTTTCGGTGCGTTTTTTCGAAAAAAAAATAATGTCAATTTCAATAAAAAATCGCCTTAAACGTTTCAAAAACGCGTATTATCGGTAGTGCTCACAATTTTCCTTTGTAACAAGAATGCGATTAAATTATTATAGGGCGTAGCAGTATTTAAGGAACTTGTAACAAACTAATCTACCATCAAAAAAGAAGGAAGGAAAGAAAATGAGAAAATTATTATTATTATTGTGTGTAGCAATTG
>WGDE01000097.1 GCA_015493385.1 Phycisphaerae bacterium | reverse complement strand
TGCTGTGGTTGAGGGCGATGCGTCTGATATAGATTGTACGAATTGTCTTTTCTTTGATAACTTCATATATAGTGAATCAGAAGCTACAAAGGGAAATTTTGCGACATATATAGAGGCTTCTGGAACATTGGATGTTCATAATACTGCTGCTGAGATAAATGCAGTTGCAGATAATGTATCCAATATTGTTGTTGATGATTCTTCTGCTACTCCAGTCTTTCAGTCTGGACCACTTGGACTTTATTATATGGCTAGCGCAAGCCCTGCGATTGATGCAGGTAGTGAAGCTTCTAGCGTTAATGGTCTTGATTCTGCGGGATATACAATTTACCCAGATGCTACAGGTGATGTGCCTGGGGCAACTGTTGATGCTGGAGTGGTAGATTTAGGATACCACAATAAGAAGTTTGGCAATCTAGCTGGTGTTACTATCTCAATTATTAATCCAGAGCATGGAGATCTTATCGTAACAAACTCTGCAACTGGTGATAAACTTTATGATTCTACTGATCCAGTTACATATCCAAACTCTGAATTTACAACCTATGCTGGCGCTATGATACGTTTAGTTGTGCATCCAGATAGTGGTTGGCGAGTTGCGAGTTGGAGTGGTACATCTGGTGATGCTAGCATTGAGAAGGAAAATTTTGCTGTTGTTAATTATGCAAGAACCATATCTGTCAATCTCGAATTGCCTAGAACAATTCATTTTCCATCTGAATACAATACACTTCAAGAAGCTGTTGACGCGGCAAGAGATGGTGATGTTATTGTGATAGCACCGCAACCTTACCCATACCATCCAGTTGGAGAAATTTACATTGATGGTAAGGCTATTACAATTACAGGTTCTAAACCAGACGACCCTTCAGTTGTTGATATGACAGTCTTAGAGCTTCACGTAGGTGATTCAGGTGGCGCTCACCCAGCATTTATTATAGAGAATTGCGACCGCGATACTGTTCTGAGTGGTTTTAAGATTCAAGGCTATGGTAGAATTGGTACGGCGGGCAGCACTCCTCCGGGAGCAGGTTCGCCGGGTACTGACGGTGTAGGTGTAGTTGGTGGTGCATTCATACTCTACAATGCCTCACCTACGATAAAGAATATAAATATTGAGAATGGAACAATAGTAGGCGGTCGAGGCGGTAATGGTCAAACTGGCGATTCGGTTCGTCATGGTGGCCATGGTGGTTGGGCAGGTTTTGCCTATGGCGGCGGTATTGCCTGCTTGGGTAGTAGTAGCCCATTGATTGAGAACTGTGAGTTTCGCAATCTAATTGCCAAGGGTGGTAACCATGGTGATGGTGGCGATGGTAATTCTGGTTCAATTGGCGGTCTTGGAGCTGGTTGGTATTATGTTGAAGAAGGTGATGAAAGTATTTATCAAAGATATTATGCAGATTATCCAGAAGAGTTTATTGCCAACACGGACGCTTTCTACAACTGGGAGTTTGTATGGCCACATGAAACACCGACCCTTGGCGGCCGGAGATATGGTCCTTACCAGCAATATACTGGTCGTGGAGGTGCAGTTTATATTGGCTCAAGTTCAGCACCAACCTTTAAGAGATGCACTTTTGAGAATTGTACTAGTAAGAGTGGGCTAAGTGGTAAGTGTGGTATAAACAGTGGTAGTGGACTACGCGGTGTTCCAAGTGACAATTATACAATTGATAATGTTGGCGGTGCAGTCTATTGTGAAACTAATTCAACTGCGACATTTGAGCGTTGTGATTTTATATCTAATAAAGCTGAAGTTGACACTTCTTATAACAATGATGATCAATTTGTTAGTTATGGTGGCGCAATCTATTGTGAAACTGGCTCTACTCTCTCTGTGACGAATTGTAATTTTAGAGACAATGAGTCTACTGTTGGTGGAGCTGTGTTCGGAAGGAATTCAACTGAAACCTTTGTTGATACATCATTTACCAATAATAGAGCATATATTGGTGGGGCTCTTAATGTCACAGATAGTACGCTTAAGATGTCTAGAGTTGATTTGTTGCAAAACTCTGCGAGTTCTGAAATTGCAAATCCAACAGATGAAAATCCACAAAGTCCATTGGGACATATGGGCTCTGGTGGTGGAATGTTCTCTTGGGGTAATGATGCCGATCTATATGACTTGACTGTTATAGGTAACTCTGCCCAAGTAGCAGGTGGTGGTCTGTTCTTTGGTGGAGAAAACTTCCCAATAGTAACAAACGTATTGGTTGCCAATAATAATTCAAGTGTTGATGGTGGCGGTATCGCGGCAAACTGGTACAGTCAGCTTAAGCTCGTCAATGCCACAATAGCTGACAACTCTACCGTATCTTCAGGCGGTGGGTTGTATGCTGCTTATCTATCAAATGTAGAGGTTGTTAGTAGTATTGTGTGGGGCAATGCCGCGGGCATGGGTTCACAGATATCTGCTGAAACGGGTTTTGAAGGAACTTCACTGCCTTCAGAAGTACATGTTAGCTACTCAGATGTACAAAATGGATTGTCTGGTTGTTATCAAGATCTAGGAGAGCCTGGGACTGATGATGATTCGCATATTTACCTCAGCATAGACGACCATAATCTATCAGGGGCAAGCGCATCGAACCCTTACTTCACAGCAGGAGAATATGGAAACTATTATTTGCGTAGTAATGCAGATGCTCAAACTCCAACTAGTGCCTGTATAGATGCAGGTCTGACGGATTCAAATATTGTAAGTTTCTATAGACATACAACTAGAACAGATCATGCTCTTGAAGATGCAATATATGATATGGGCTTCCATTATATATTGAAGACTGACCTTGTTGGCGATTTAGACTACGATAACGATGTAGACTATAATGATTATTTCACTATATTTTCTAATTGGTTAGATCATGATTGCAGTTTCCCTTACTGGTGTGATGGAACAGACTTCAATCAAGATGGTAGAGTTAATCTCTATGATGAGGATGTAATTAGAGTAACCTTTGGTGATGACGAAACTCCTCCTTCGCCTAATCCAATGTCTTGGCAGCAGCAACCATATTCTGCGAGTGCTACATCAGTCGGCATGGAGGCATCTCTTGCCATAGATAACTCAGGTGCTGAGGTTTGGTATGAATTTGAGGGTTATGGCGTTATCCCTAGTACAGATCCTAGTGATCCTAATGGGTTTGAGATTGATTTGGCAGAGACTGTAGTCCCTAAACTTACACTGCCTCCTCAGATTGAGACTGCAGCGGTATTTGAGGATCTTGATGCTCACCAACAATATGCATTTAGAGTTCGTGCATCGGATATACGTACTATCGTAGTTGGTCAAAATCCTACTGTGGAGAAACCAATTTATAATCCTACTGGCTGGTCACAATGGGGCTTTGTAACAGTTGGCGAGGACAATACTCCACCAGATCCAAACGTTATGAGTTGGGCTAGTGCGCCTGCGCTTGTGAGTGGTGCCGATCCAGCACAAATCACAATGACAGCAACAACAGCTAGTGACCCTAGCGGAGTTGAGTATTATTTCTCATGTACTGCAGGTGGTGCGGCAGATTCTGGTTGGCAGGATAGTTCAACCTATATTTGTAGCCAAATGGTTGATGGTAGCAATCTTGCTGTTGATACGACATATACTTTTAAAGTTAAAGCGCGTGATAAATCAGATTCTCAAAATCCTACAGGCTCTAGTGAACCAATGAGTGTAGATGTGCCGCACAATCCAGGTGCTGGTCCAATTCCATCTGCCCCTACGATTGTGGAGGGATGGGAATACGACAATGCCGCGTCGTGGCATCATGTTGTAGGATTGACAGATTCAATTGATGATAGTGGTATTGTTTACTATGCATTTGAATGTGATGAATTGGGATACACTACTGCATTTATTAAAGCGGGTGATCCGCAGGTGACAACAAGTACCTACACATTAAAATTTGAAGGTGAGAATGTTGTTGTTGATTTTAAAGTCTCTCCATATGCTGCGCCAGATTTTGTATACAAATGGCG
This sequence comes from Phycisphaerae bacterium, assembly GCA_015493385.1. Lineage (GTDB taxonomy): Bacteria > Planctomycetota > Phycisphaerae > Sedimentisphaerales > Sedimentisphaeraceae > S145-28. The sequence continues at coordinate 15,689 of WGDE01000097.1, read as the reverse complement.
AGTAGTGGTAAGAGATGATGACTATAATTACAACTATTCAAATTGGTTGATAGTTCAATAAATTATCTAAAGCCTCAAGATTATATCTTGAGGCTTTTTTTTATGGCTTTTATCTCAGTTGCTTGCTAATCTTTGAGGGCAGTGTTATACTCAAGTCCTAAATTAGATATTTTTAACGACATCTATGTAGCGTACTATCCAAGAATAAGGGTTTTGGCAATGACTATTTTATTGAAATCTCCAGATGTGACCAAATCTATTGATAAGCTTGCTTCTTTAATTTTCAACGATCTTCAAGGTGAAGAATTCTACGTTGTTGGTATTCGTAGCAGAGGAGAAGTTCTTGGCAAAAGGCTTGCATCTGTCTTATCTGAGAAACTTGGTACAGAAGTATCAAGTGGGACTTTAGATATTGCGCTATACAGAGACGATTTTGACGATCCCCATGGCGAATCTCTAAGAGCTGTTGGAATTACTGATTTGCCAGGAGATATTAGTGATAAGGTTATCATACTCGCAGATGACGTATTGCATACAGGTCGCTCGTGCAGAGCAGCACTTGATGCCATAGTAGATTTTGGTAGACCTGCTAAAATTAGACTTGCAGTTCTTGTTGACCGCGGTCAGCGTGAATTTCCAATCCAAGCAGATTATGTGGGTTTTACTGCAGAGGTTGGTAGCGATGAGATGGTTCGAGTTAGTTTTAAAGAAACTGATGGCGAAGATTTGGTTTGTGTTGTAAATTCAGATGAAGATTAAGCTCTTGGTTATGTCAATATAGTATGGAGATATTTCTGTGATAAGAAGAAGAGATAAAGGATTTAAGTGGACCAGAAAACATCTAATTGGTTTACGTGAACTCTCCAGAGAAGAGATTGAGTTTATTCTTGATACGGCCGATGGGTTCTCTCAAATTAATAAACGCTCGATTAAGAAATCTCCAACTCTACGTGGCAAACTCGTAGTTAATATGTTTTTCGAGGATAGTACGCGTACGAGGAATAGCTTCTCTCTTGCAGCTAGTCGTTTGAGTGCAGATGTTATTGAGTTCACCAAAAAATCTAGCGCGCTCAGTAAAGGCGAGACACTGCTTGATACAGCAAGAAATCTAGAAGCAATGGGAGTTGACACTGTTGTCTTGCGCCACGGCGCAGGCGGAGCATCAAAATTGCTTAGCAGGAAAATAAATGCAGCAATAGTAAATGCTGGTGATGGTTTTAACGAACACCCAACTCAAGCGCTGCTAGATGTATATACCATCAAGAAACATCGTGGTTCGCTTGATGGCTTGAAGATAGGGATAGTTGGCGACATTGCAAACTCAAGAGTTGCGCGTAGTAATATCTGGGCAATGACAAAACTTGGCGCTGAAGTTACCTTAGTTGCACCACCTACACTCATGCCTCCTCAAGTTAGTAAACTGCCAGTTAGGGTAAGTTACGACCTTGATGAGGTTATTGAAGAACTTGATGTTATTAATATGCTGAGAATACAATTTGAGCGCCTCTCAAGTAATCCTTTTCCATCTAAGAGAGAATACTCAAAATGGTTTGGATTGACCTCTGAGCGTATGAAGCGTGCTAAAGATGACATTATCGTTATGCATCCAGGACCTATGAATAGAGGCGTTGAAATTGAGAGTGCAGTTGCTGATGGAAAAAATTCTGTGATACTTGAGCAGGTTGCAAACGGTATTTCTGTTAGAATGGCAGTATTGTATCTCGTAAATAAGGCTGCGGCCCAGATAGAAAAAGAACGCGGCAAACGCTGAATGGCTTGAAATAATTACTTGTGACTAAACAAGGGGATTGGTTTTATAAGGCTGGTTAGATATATGAAAGAAGCAAAGAAAAGTGTACTTATCAAGAATGGTCGTGTCATTGATCCGGTTAATTCGGTTGATGAAGTTTGCGATATATTAGTTCTCGATGGTAAGATTGCTAAAGTTGCAAAAGATATTAAGGCAGATATTGCTATTGAAAATACAATTGATGCAACTGGAAAGATTGTAACTCCAGGGTTGATTGACATACATGTGCATTTTCGCGAACCGGGTGATGAAGAAGAAGAGACTATCGCAAGCGGTTCGGCGGCGGCGGTAGCAGGTGGATTTACATCTGTTGTCTGTATGCCCAATACAGACCCACCAATCCAAGACGAGACGAGCGTAGAGTTTGTACATCGTATGGGTCGCCAAGCGAGAAAAACACATGTCTATGTTATGGGCGCAATGACTAAAGACCGCAAGGGGGTAGAGCTTGCGGAAATGGGGCTTATGGCAAAGGCTGGCGCAGTTGGCTTTACAGATGATGGCGCAGGAGTTCAAGATTCTGCGGTCATGTCTCGTGTGTTAAAATATTCAAGTATGTTTGGTCTTGTGGTCTCGCAACATTGTCAAGATGCTGCTTTTGCAGGGCGAGGGGTTATGAATTCAGGATATAACTCTACAATACTCGGCCTGCCTGGCATTGATGCGCTTGCAGAAGAGATGATGCTTTGGAGAGATATTCAGCTAGTTAAAAAGACAGGTGCTAAATACCACGCGCAGCACCTCTCAACAAAAGGCTCAATAGATATTATTCGCCAAGCGAAAGCTGACGGATTAAATGTTACCTGTGAGGTAACTCCTCACCACCTTCTATTTACCGATGATTGCATAAAAGATTATGACACAAATTATAAAGTGAATCCGCCTCTTCGAACTCAAAAAGATGTTGCGGCTATTACTGATGCAATTAAGGATGGAATTGTTGACGCTTTGGTGACAGACCATGCACCGCACTTAATGAGCGAGAAGGAGTTGGAGTTTCTAGCAGCGCCGTTTGGAATTGCCGGTATTGAGTGTGCGCTTGGCCTATATATTAAGGCCCTAATCGAGACAGAAGTTATCGGCTGGAGCCAACTTATTGCGATGTTATCTAGCAGACCAGCTAAGATTATCGGAATAGATGATGAAAAAGGCGCACTTAGCGAAGGATATTGGGCGGATATTACAATAATAGATCCAGAAGCTAAATATAGAGTTGATATCAATAAATTCGAGTCTAAGGCGCGAAATTGCCCATATGGGGGTTGGTTGTTGAGTGGCAAGGTGGAATACACAATTGTAGGCGGTGAGATTAGATTCTCGTCTGATATATAAATTAAGTGGATTTTTATCTTTGACTATCCGATAAGTCATTAGTAGGACTTAATTTACTATAGAGAGATGCTAGATGCCTTATTTAATTGATGGACATAATTTGTTATACGCAATACGCGGATCTAGTGAAGAGTTTGCAGGTATGAATGAGGCAATTATGTGTTCTGTCATGAATGAGTATTTCTCAAGAATAAGGGATAACGCATTTATTATCTTTGATGGAACTGGGCCAAGTGATAAGAGTCTTTACTATGGCTTCGCAAATCTTAGCGTCAAATTCTCAGGCGCAGATCTAGAAGCAGACGACATTATCATTGATGAGATTAATTCAGACTCTGCACCTCGCAGGCTTGTTGTAGTTAGCAGTGACAGAAAGCTTCGCCTTGCCGCTTCAAAACGTAGGGCAACGTCATTGGCGAGTGAAGATTTTTGGCATATGGCTCTGGAAAAGTTGAACCGCAAAGTGAGAAAAAATCCCGAGCCAAGCGAAAAACATAAAGGTCTAACAGATGCAGAAACCGATGACTGGATGCGCATCTTTGGCTTGAAATAGTTTGTAAGTGTTTTCCATAAGATTTGAAAAAAATAAAAAGAGCTGGAAGTCTCAAAGATTCCCAGCTCTTTCTTTGTTCTCTATTAGGGATTTTCTAGAGCCTTACAAAAGCCCGTAATCAGATAGAATGCGGCCGAGTTTCTCTTTATTGCTATCGTCTAGCGGAGTCATAGGTAATCTGATTTCATCTGGAATCATTCCCATCATACTCATCGCTGCTTTTATAGGTATTGGGTTAGTTGACATACCGAGCAGTGATTTTGATAAGGTAAAGAGTTTCTTGTGCCATTTTCTAGCAGATAGAAAATCTCCTTCAAGGATAAGGTCTGTCATAGCTTTAACATCAGTTGGGATGATATTTGCAACAACGCTAATAACTCCCTTTGCGCCGATGCTAGCAAGAGGTAGAGTCAGTGAATCATCGCCTGATAAAATCGTAATATCACTAAGCATTGCAATCTCGCTTGCTTGGTCTAAACTACCTGTAGCTTCTTTTATGGCTACAATATTTTCTAATTCACCAAGAGCTGCAATCGTTGTTGGTGCAAGCCCAGATCCGCCGCATCTTCCAGGTATATTGTAAAGTACGATTGGTAAATCAACGTTATCTACAATTGCCTTGAAGTGAGCGTATAGCCCTTCCTGAGTTGGTTTGTTGTAGTATGGGCAGACTTGCAGGGTGGCGTCTGCACCAATCTTTTTGGCGAAGGCTGTTAGTTCGATGGCCTCTGCGGTGCTGTTAGAACCTGCTCCTGCAATAACAGGAATCTTGCCGTTAACACTCTTGACAACACATTCGATTACCTTCATATGTTCTTGCGGAGTTAGAGTTGGAGATTCTCCAGTTGTGCCAACCGGTACAATACCGTCTGTGCCATTTGTTAGGTGAAAATCTACTAATTCTTCTAATGTATTGTAGTCAACCTTGCCGTCTTGAAAGGGTGTGACAAGTGCTACAAGTGATCCAGTGAACATTATAGTCTCCTGCTTTCATTGTGGATTTTTTAATATGTTTGTGCTTGCATAAGTAAGTCTATCATCTCGCAGGTTGCGTCGTATATGCCAGAGAAAAGACTTCTTGCTATAATACTGTGGCCGATATTGAATTCACAAATGCCGTCAATTCTTGCAACAGGAATAATGTTTCTATATGTTAAGCCATGTCCAGCGTGAACAACCAGCCCAAGTTCCATTGCTAAATCTCTAGCCGCAACTAAATCGTCTAGTCTTTTATTGACTGCGCGCTCGCCTTTGGCATTTGCATACATTCCAGTATGCAGCTCAATTGCCTTGCAGCCAAGGTCTGCAGAAGCTTTAATTTGGTCGGCATCTGGAGTTATAAATGTTGATACAATGATTTTCTTTTTCTTCATTCGCTTTACAACGTCAGCGAGTTTCTTTCTGTTTTTGACACAGTCAAGACCACCTTCAGTTGTTAGTTCTGCTCTCTTCTCAGGAACAAGCGTTACTTGGTCTGGCACAATACGCTCAGCAATCTTTACGATTGGTTCGGCTATGCTCATCTCCAGATTGAATTTTGATGCTACCGTTTTCTTTAGGATTTCGACATCTCTATCACAGATGTGTCGTCTATCTTGTCTAAGATGTACTGTTATGCCATTTGCTCCAGCAAGTTCGCATTGCGCAGCTGCCCAGACAGGATCCGGTTCATCGGTTTTGCGTGCCTGCCTAACTGTTGCTATGTGGTCTATGTTAACGTTTAATACAGCCATAGATTTTAATCCTTAGCTAAATAGTAATATTACGCTACTTCTTATTTACAGCATTATAGCCACTACTAAATTAGCTTCAAGAGTAATACTCAAAAGCCCAATATTTTAAGTAAAAACTAGTTCTTGCCAAATATTTGGTTCTTAATTACTATCTCTGTAATGGAAATTCAAACAAAGACAGCAATTATAACGGGTGCAAGCGGAGAACTTGGTTCTCATTTTGCTACTGCGCTAGCAAAAAATGGCTCAAAATGTATTTGTCACTACCATTTAAACGCAAAGAGAGCTCTATCTTTGGTGGAGAAAATCATAAAAGAGGGTGGTGAGGCTGTTGCAATTCAAGCAGATCTTAGCATTCCAGAACAGGTAGACAGATTGTTTGAAGATGTAGATGGTTTTGCTCGAGCTAGTATTTTAATAAACTCGGCATCTATTTTTCAAAGAAAACAGCTTTTGGATATTCGGCCAGAGGAAATTGAGAAGACATTATCTCTAAATGTCTCAGCCTCATTTTTAACAACTCAAAGGTTTGTAGCTTCTTTGGATAGCAGCAATATTGCCATTGGCAAGGTGGTTAATATTGCTGATATTGGCGCAGAGCTAAACTGGGCTAACTATTCATTGTACTGCGCAAGCAAGGCGGCGGTGGTGAGTATGACCAAGACTCTAGCAAAGGAGCTTGCACCAAAGGTGCTTGTGAATGCAATTTCTCCGGGCATTGTGAGTTGGCCAAAAGATTTTGACGATAATTCTAAACAGTTTCAAATTGATAAGATTCCATTGGCACGAAAAGCTCAAACTAGCGAGATAGTAGATGCGCTCTTGTTCTTATTGAAGAATGATTACGTTACCGGTCAGGTGCTGAATATAGATGGTGGTCGTTCTCTGTAAACTCTTTTGAGGCGTGTGATGTTTTTGTGGAAGGCTAATAAGAGTGATTAATATTGCTAATCAGATTACATTGCTAAGGATATTGCTGGTTGCGCCTTTAGTGTACTGCTTACTGCATATCAACAATGCTGTAGTTCCAAACCAATATCGTCACTATGCTGTATTACTCTTTCTGTTCATGGCTTTTAGTGACTTCCTAGACGGTTTCGTCGCGAGGCGTTTAAATCAGGTGTCTAAATTGGGCACACTTTTAGATCCACTAGCGGATAAGATTCTCCTGAGTTTCTCCTGTATCATATTGGCAACAGAGCATTCTGCCATTGCTGGATTCAAGGTGCCGTTTTGGGTGGTTGCAGTTGTATTTGGTAAGGATATTGTTCTTACGATAGGATTCTTTGTGTTTTTGTGGCTTTGTGGACGCGTAAAAGTTGTTCCAAATTTTCTAGGCAAGTCTACTACAGCGGTGCAGTTGATTATGATTGGTGCAGTATTAACTGCGCCTGATATTACTTCAATATTTTCATTCTGGCCAATGGTTGTAAAGCTTTTGTGGATTACTTCTGCGATAACGGCTTTTTTTGCGACATTGGTTTACATTCACAGCGGAAGTCGCTATATTGAGGAGCTTGGCAGAGCTTAGTGCGAAGAGCCAATAGATTATATCTTTTGCGAAAGAAAGGGTTATTGTGGATTTTAGTCCAATACCTGAAATACTTGAAGATCTCAAAAATGGCAAGATGATTGTCCTTGTCGACGATGAAGACCGTGAAAATGAGGGTGATTTAGTATGCGCAGCTGAATTTACTACACCTGAAATTGTTAACTTTATGGCAACGCATGGAAGAGGTCTGATATGCGTTCCTCTCACTGGGAAGAGATGCGATGAGCTTGGGCTTCATCCTCAAGTATCGGTTAATACTGCAACATTCTCGACCGCCTTTACCGTTAGTGTTGATGCAAGGGAAGGCATAACTACGGGCATTAGCGCTGCCGATCGATCTAAAACGATTAAGCTATTGGCAGATGAAAATACAAAGGCTCATGAATTAGCCAGACCAGGACACGTCTTTCCTCTTCGCGCATCTGATGGCGGAACTCTAGTACGCATCGGGCAAACAGAGGGCGCAGTTGACTTGATGAGCTTGGCAGGGCTTAAGCCTGCTGGTGTTATCTGTGAGATTATCAATGATGACGGAACGATGGCTAGAATTCCTGATTTATTTAAATACTGCGATAAGTTTGGTCTAAAAATGACATCTGTGGCTAAGATTGTTGAGTATAGAACCCAGAGAGAAACTATCGTCAAGAGGATACAGTCGGTCAAGATGCCTACAGATTTTGGTGAGTTTACCATGATAGGCTACCAAAGCCCAGGTTCTACAGAGCCGCACCTAGCGCTTTGCAAAGGTGATATTGGAAAGCTTGACTCTGATGGTAATGTAATCGAGCATGACGAGCCAGTTTTAATCAGAGTGCATTCAGAATGCATGACGGGGGATCTTTTTCACTCTCAAAGATGTGAATGCGGTGATCAACTTGCAGCGGCAATGAATATGATTAACGAAGAAGGTTCTGGAGCGTTAGTGTATCTAAGGCAAGAGGGTAGAGGTATTGGGCTTGCCAACAAACTACACGCCTATAAACTTCAAGAACAGGGCGTTGATACATGGGATGCCAATGTTGAGCTAGGGTTCTCTCCAGACAAACGAGACTACGGTGTTGGTGCTCAGATACTAAAAGATCTCGGAATTAACAATGTACGCGTTATGACAAATAATCCAAAGAAAGTCTCTGACCTTGAGGTGTATGGAATACATGTAGAAGAGCAGATTCCTATTGAGATGAAATCAACTAAACATAATGTTGATTATCTAAGGACCAAGAAGCATCGTTTTGGGCATATGCTCACTGAGGATCTCTAGCGATGAAGAAGCTTGTGTTTGTTTTATTTTCTCTTTTATTGCTATTGAGTAGTTGCGCTTCCGAGTCTACGCAGTCAAACCACAAGGCAAAAGATGTTAAGAGAACAATTGATAACGCTAAAGTAGTTGGGCTTAGTGAGATATCATTTGTAGATAAGTCTATTCCACGCAGTTACTTAAAGATATACATAGATCTTCTCTCAAAAGATAGAGTTAATATTGCAGCGCCAGCGATATTTAGATTTGAACTCTATAACTATCAGCCATATATAACTAACAAGAGGGGCAAGAGGGTGTTTATATGGAAAGATATTGACCTTAGAGACCAAAAGTCTGCTCAGAAGCATTGGCGCAGCATCTTTAGTTCCTATGAGTTTAATCTGGACTTGCCTGTCGCTCTATCAAACAAAAAATATCTCTTCGTTGCTACTGTTATTGTCTCCGCTAATAAACGTATCGAGACCTCATATGTTATTGGATATCAAAATGCCCGATAATACCTAAGAGAACCCTTAATTTATATTGACCTTGGCGGTGTTATTTGCGATGATACCTTGGTGCGTTTTCAATGTGGCACAAACTGTGGTTGTCCGCAAAATATTAGCTTTTAGCAGAGAATGACCTTGGCTCAAGCAAGTAAAAAGAAACAAAATCACAAAATAGACGACCTCTCACTGGTTATAAGTTGCCAAAATGGCGACCTAGGGGCTCTTGATGCTCTCCTAATGAAATATCAAGACCGTGTCTATAATATTATCTATAAAATTTGCCTAAATCCAGATGATGCAGCGGAACTAACGCAGGATACGTTTGTCAAAGTTATAGAAAAGATAAGTGATTTTAAACTACGCAGTACTTTTTATACTTGGCTCTATCGAATTGCGGTTAATCTAACTCTTAATTTTGTTAAGAGGCGTGCTAATATTGGTTTTAAGTCGATCGATGAGATTCTTAAGAGTTGCGGCGATGATTCTGTAAAAACGCTTAAGTCTTATTTGGATGATGGAGGTGATTCTGATCCAGCTCAAATTGCTAGCCAAAATGAAACTCGAGAGCTTATCTACGCGGCTCTAAATAGACTTGAGCAGCAACATAAAGTCGTCATTTTGCTCAGAGAGATTGAGGCTTTGAGTTATTCTGATATATCAGAAATTTTGAATATTGAGATTGGAACAGTTAAGAGTCGTATTTTTAGAGCACGTGAGAATCTAAGAGAAATATTCAAAGAGGCTTTGGCGTAATGGAAGATTTAGGAAAACTATCCAAAGAAGAACTTCTCAATGGCTATCTAGACGGTGAGCTCTCAGAGAGGCAAGTAACGCAAGTGAAGCGGCTTATTGCGCACGATGAGGAATTTGCTAAAAAGGTAGAAGAGCTTTCTCGTCAAAGGGAGCTTTTGGCTGCAATTCCAAGGGAAAAGGCTCCAGAACACCTCTTAGATGATATTAAGTCTAGATTAGAGCGTAAAGTTCTTCTCCATGAATATACTACTACCAATAGTAGTTATAAAAGTTTGGTTATGCGTCATCTTTCAAGTTTGGCAGCAGTAATTGTTCTTGTCCTTGGGCTTGGATTTGTGATTTGGCAGGTTGTCTCACCAGTTAAGCCTGAGGATATTCATAAGGTTGCATTATTAAACGACAATCTTTCCAGTCAGAACACTGCGATAAAAAAATCTCAAGTCAAGAGTCCGCCAGAGCCCGTACTTGTACCTCAAATTCAAGTCATGGATAAAGAGAAAATTAGCTCCAGCAAAGAAGAGTCTAAGCCTGCTCTAGCAAGTAAAGCATCAACTACAACTCTTGATATTAGAGTTGATAATATTGTGACGGCAAATAAAGTATTGGCGCAGGCTGTATATAGCAACTCATTGCTTGATGAGGTAATGGTTAAACGTAGCAATACAAATGTAGAGTACACCATCTCGGCACCAGCTGAGCGAGTGGCAGATTTTTTCACCAAAGCAAAACAGATTTGGTCTATATCAAGAAGAAACGAATTGATTCTTCGTAGGGGAAGTGATAAAGGATTGTATATAGACAATGTTACCTATCCCGAACTGCAAGAATTTATCTTACATGGTAGAAATATCAGTCTTGATGACTTTGCAGCTAATATCAAATTTGCTAGAGAGCTAGATTGCCAATTCAGTTCTTTGAGATTTGTTAAATCTCAATGTAACGGGGGCAATACTGTGGAACTTTTAAAACAGCAAATGCCTCAGCGTGATATTTCTTTAGCGTCCAGAGAGCTTATGCACAAAAAGAAACTTAGCTTTAAAATTAAACTATCTGAAGAGAATTAAGGGTTGATTGCTTTTAGAGGTTCCCTTAGGAGTCATTGCTATGAATAGCGTAATAGATGCGGCATTAGTTATTGTTGATGTCCAAGAAAAACTTATCCCTGTCATCCAGAAGAGTGATAGCCTTGTTGAGAATATCTCTAAACTTGCAATTGCGGCTAATTATTTAGATATGCCAATATTATGGTGCAGGCAAAATCCAAAAGCGCTTGGAGATTATCCAGATTCAATATCTAAACATCTAACAACCGCTCCTATTGATAAGATGTGTTTTAGTTGTAGTCTTTGCGCAGAATTTGATGATAAACTCAGCTCTCTTGGAGTTAGAGATGTGGTTGTTTGCGGTATTGAGAGCCATATATGTGTATATCAGACATCTAGAGACCTTGTAAGAAAGGGCTATAACGTTGAAGTTGTTAGCGATGCCATAAGCTCTAGAGATTTAAATAATAAACGTATTGCAATAGAGCGTATGAGAGCTGAATCCATTTCTGTAAGTTCTCTTGAGATGACTCTATTTGATTTGCTTGGCACTGCTGAGCATCCAAGATTTAGAGATATTGCCAAATTGATAAAATAGGGCAATTCTTAACTTTACCAAAACATTTCACCGCTTAGCGTAATCATATTCAAGTTTCTAATGTGAGGCAATTATTATGCTGGCAACTGGTGTGTTTTTGCTTCGACACAACGAGAAAGGCTATTGATGGCGTTATTGTTACTAAGAGATATTGATATGGGCTATGGTGGCCCGCTTTTGCTTGAGAAGGCAAATCTAACCATAGAACGTGGCGAGAGGGTTTGCCTACTTGGGAGAAATGGCAATGGTAAGACTACGCTAATCAAGCTGATATCTGGCGACTTAGAACCGTGCAGTGGCAATATTGAGCGTCAAAGTGGTCTTAAGATAGCAAGGCTATTGCAGCAGGTTCCTGCGGGGATAAAGGGGAGTGTGTATCAAGAGGTTACCGCTGGTCTTGGCAAGCAAGGTGAATTTTTAAACGAGTATCATAACGTGACAGCAAAGTTAGCTGATAACCATGAAGATTCAAAGCTATTAGCACGATTAGATAAGCTCTCACATGAGATTGAGGCTGCTGGTGGTTGGCAGGTTGGTCAACAGGTTGAGACGGTTATCTCCAAGATGAAACTTGAGCCAGATGTAGAATTCGACTCTCTATCGGCAGGGCTTAAGAGGCGTGTTCATCTTGCTAAAGCACTTGTTAGCAAGCCGGATATACTGCTACTAGACGAACCAACAAACCACCTTGATATTGAGAGTATTGATTGGATTGAAGAGTTTCTATCGAGTTCCAATATTACGATGCTATTTATTACCCATGATAGATCGTTCCTCAAGAATCTTGCTACCCGTATTATTGAGATAGATGATGGTAAGCTAACGAGCTATGCCTGTGACTACGAAACATATCTAAAACGCAAGGCCGATATAGTTAACGCGCGAATTGCTCAGCAAGAAAAATTTGATAAACGTCTGGCGCAGGAAGAAGTTTGGATTAGGCGAGGAATTCAAGGTAGGCGTACTAGAAATGAAGGGCGTGTTAGAGCTCTAAAAGCGATGAGGCAAGAAAGATCTCAACGCAGGGCTAAGGTGGGCAATGTTAAGTTTCAATTGCAACAGTCGCAGAATTCAGGTCAGCTCGTTGCTAAATGCAAAGACATTACGTTCTCTTATAATTCAGGGGAAGTTATAGTCTCTGGTTTTGAGACAACGATTATGCGCGGCGATAAGATTGGCATAATTGGCCCAAACGGCGCAGGCAAGACAACACTGTTAAACTTGATCTTGGGCAAGCTAACTCCAGACTCTGGAACTATTGAACTTGGCACAAATCTTGAGATTGCCTACTTTGACCAACTGCATGCGCAGCTTGATGAGAATAAGACGGTTATGGACAACGTTGCCGATGGCTACACAACCCTAACTATAAACGGTGAACCGAGAAATGTTATTGGTTACCTACAAGATTTTCTCTTTATGCCAGCTCGTGCAAAATCTCTCGTGTCAGCATTATCTGGCGGGGAAAGAAATAGATTGTTGCTCGCACGAATCTTTGCTAAACCATCGAATGTGTTAGTTCTTGATGAGCCGACTAATGATTTAGATATTGAAACATTAGAGCTCTTAGAAGAGTTGATAGCTCAGTACAAGGGAACCGTTTTGATGGTTAGCCACGATAGAGAGTTTTTAAATAATGTTGTTACTTCTACTCTAGCTATTGGTAGTGATGGCTACGTAAAAGAGTATTTTGGTGGTTACGATGATTATCTGCGTCAACGCAAGTGTGCAGAAGCTGCGCAAGTCGTTGTAGAAGATAAACCTAAACCAAAGCCTAAATCAAAACTAGCTACTCCGGCAAAACGCAAACTAAGCTATAAAGAGTCTCGTGAGTTAGAGGCAATTCCTGCTAAGATAGATTCTCTGGAAGCGCAAATCGCAAGTATTCACGAAGAGATGGCGTCGCCAGATTTCTACAAACAAAGCAGTGAGCAAATATCTAAGACCAATAAAGTCTTAGAAGATACTCAAGAAGCTCTAGACCAGCTCTACAAGCGCTGGGAAGAGCTAGAGCTCTAAAAATCTACTTTGCAATTAGATAGTAAAGCCTTCCCTCTTGGTAGGTCTTGCCAGCAATGATGCCAGCATCATCACCTTGGCCTACATAGATATCACACCTGCCGGCAGCTCTGATTGCGCCTCCTGTATCTTGGTCCAATACGAATCCTTGGTATGGTAGTATATCTATCATGCTTCCAATCTTTCTTGGCACCTTTGTATCTATAAAGCAGATTGAAGCTCTTGGAAAGATTGTCTTATCCGTGGCAATGCTGCGCATAGGGATTACTGGCTCATTAAGGCTTCCAGTTGGATCTGTTTTAGTTATACGAAAGAACACAAAGCGAGGATTGCTATTGGTGTATTTTTCAACCTGATTGGGGTTTGCCTTAAAGAATTTTATCATTGCAGAGAGGCTCATCTTTTTGATAGGTATCATTCCTCTATTGGCTAGATTGCTGGAGATGCTCTTATATTCATACCCGTTTGTTGCAGCGTATCCAACCGTGATAAGTTTGTTATCAGGCAATCTTATCTTGGCAGAACCCTGTACGTGCGCAATATAAACTTCAAATGGATCTTCAAGCCACAACAGCTCATTGCCATCTAAAATGTTACTTCTTTGCAGTTCTGCTCTAGATGGATATTTAGATAGAGTGCCATCTTTAGCTTTTCTTCCAAGTATATTGCCCTTATCATCTTTGACTAAATCGCTAGGTTGTTTGTAGAGGGGATATTTGAATCTCTCGCTCTTTTTGAGAGAGCCATTAAATATTGGTGTATAGTAACCGGTAAACAAGACTGTCCCGCGGTTGTCACAACCAATAGAGGTGTAGATATCAAATCTGTCCCTAACAAGCTGATTCTTTTGCTCAGGAGTCATTTTTGAGTTTAAGATTTCCTTAAAGCTCTTGAGGCTTTTCTTGACTTGTTCATGCGAGATTCCACATATTGGAAAGAATGTCTCACTTGATGGCTTACTCATATAATTGAGAGAATTGTTTACAGCCTCTTCAAGTAGAAACGGATTTTTAAATGCGTTTGTAAAATCAGGTATCTCTCGTGGGTCAGTTATTTTTACTAAAGCTTTTTCACTTGGCAACAAGGCTCTATTGTAATCTTTTTCTTTTTTGACAGGGGCGGTTTTACAGCCATTGATAATTAAAATTGCAAAGAGAAGTATAGAGATAAGAATTCTTTTTTTCATGACAAACTCCAATAACAGTCCTTGTTAGATCTATCCGGTGATAATAACAGATTAGTGTCTAACTCGCAAGATTTCATTGGCTCTCATAGTCTCCTCAACCGCACCGCACTATTTGGAGAAAAAGACTGGGTGCAAGAGATATTGCCAGTTTTAGAGCTAAAATCGACTATTGATGAAAGATTAAGATAGCAAAGAGGGCTGCGCAATCCCTTAATATACTTGACTATTTGCCTCAATAAGTTATACTAGTACTATTATCGGGCGTTGCCGATTTGGCAATTATCGCTTGAGAGAGAAAGAGGAAAGGAAGGCATTTCGTAGGAACCGTCTCTTTTTCAACAAATAAAGAGTATGCGTGAAAGTTCCGCGCAGACTTTGCAAGGAATATGTTTTGAAAGGGAGATAGTCCATGAAGAGGAATTTGAGTTCTTTCGTTTTTTTCGCAGTTTCTTTCTTTGTCGCAGCCACTTTCGCTTACGGCGATGTTACTTTCTCTGGTGACGTAAACCCAGCCAATCCAAATCTTTGGGATAGTGGTACGAATGCCTATATAGGAAAAACTGGCACAGGTTCTCTCTCAATTACTGATGGCGGCAATGTTACAAGTGATTCTGGCCGCATTGGTTACTATTCTGGTTCTGTAGGTAGTGTGATAGTTGATGGTATCGGTTCAAGTTGGGAGAACTCCAGTTATCTTCTTGTTGGCAATGAAGGTAGTGGCTCTCTATCAATTACTAATGGTGGAAATGTTACAAGTGAGTATGGCACGATTGGACGCGATTCTGATTCAGTAAGTAGCGTGGTAGTTGATGGCGTTGGTTCAGGTTGGCAGACCTCTGCTACTCTTTTTGTTGGCAATTATGGTAGTGGTTCTCTGGCAATAACTAATGGTGGAAATGTTACAAATGACGCTGCTGTTATTGGTAACCATCTAGGTTTTGTGGGTAGTGTGGTAGTTGATGGCGTTGGTTCAAGTTGGAAAACTTTTGACTGGCTAAATATCGGTGTAGAAGGTAGCGGTTCTCTATCAATTACTAATGGTGGAAATGTTACAAGTGGCCGTAGCTACATTGGTCGCTCTTCTGGTTCTCAAAGTAGTGCGGTAGTTGATGGTGTTGGTTCAAGTTGGGACAATTCAAGTCATCTCGCTGTTGGTTATAGTGGCGAAGGTTCTCTATCAATTACTAATGGCGGACATGTTACAAGTGATTCTGGCCGCATTGGTTACTATTCTGGTTCTGTAGGTAGTGTGATAGTTGACGGAGCTGGTTCTCGTTGGGATAATTCAGGACGAATTCATATCGGTAGATACGGCGAAGGCTCTCTATCAATCACTAATGGCGGAATGGTTACAAACGATG
>WGDE01000096.1 GCA_015493385.1 Phycisphaerae bacterium | reverse complement strand
GCTCTAAGCTGTGTTTTAAATAGCAACATATGCTGGAGGCAATATCTAATTGAACGTAAACCTAATACCGGATTAACTTCAACCGCAAAATGATTGTCATGAACAATCTTATCAGCACCAAGGTCCATAGTTCTAATAATTACCGGCTTAGGTCCAAGCCTCTTAACAACCTTGAGATATGCTTCGTAATGATCTTCTTCGCTCGGTTCTGATTTACTCTGCAGATAGAGAAATTCAGTTCGATATAGCCCAACTCCATAACCACCCTTGTCGAGAATAATATCAGATTCCTCAGGAAATTCAATATTGCCAAGAAGTGAGATTTCAACACCATCGCGTGTTTTTGCGGGCAGCTCGCGCAGGCTATCCAATTCATGCTCTAGTTTAGCAAAGTCTGCAAAATAGATTTCATATTGAGCTAGCGTTTCTTTATCAGGATTGATAATTACAATCCCTCTGTTTCCGTCAATGATAACAGTTGCGCCAACATCTGTAACGCTGGAAACATCTTCAAGAGCAACAACAGCAGGAATGCCTAAAGACCTAGCTACAATAGCGGTATGGCTTGTACGGCCACCTGTATTTGTAGCAAAACCTTTAATAAATCTACGATCAAAACTAGCGGTCTGTGTCGGAGACAAATCGTTAGCAACAATGATACATTCTTCGGTGATATGCTCAACATCTTGATTTGAATTCTCTATGAGCTGCTTTAGTAGGCGCTTTTCAATGTCATAGATATCAGTCGCACGTTCACTAATGTAGGCATCTTTAATGCTTGCAAAATGAGCTGCAATTTCACGCA
Organism: Phycisphaerae bacterium; assembly: GCA_015493385.1. GTDB lineage: Bacteria > Planctomycetota > Phycisphaerae > Sedimentisphaerales > Sedimentisphaeraceae > S145-28. The sequence goes on along the minus strand of WGDE01000096.1, from coordinate 11,482 downwards.
ATGTTACAGATACAGCGTATTCTGCAACAATTAAATCTTTCTTAACTAAATCGCAAATCCTCTTGCGCAGCGAGCGGTCTCTGAGAAACCTCATGTGGACAGCAAAAATATCTTTGATATTACTCTCTGCAATATTTTTTCCACTCTCAAGCTCTTTTAACTCTGAGACGGCAGAGGCAAATGCATTGCGCACACGTTTGAGTTCCACATCTAATTGTGAAGGCAGTATAGCTCTTCGAGGAATTCTGTAATCTTGCGAATTAATGACTACAGCTCTCGCAATTGCTATACCTGGTGAAACCGCAATCCCTTTCTTTATTTCCATGATATCCTTATTGCAATATCTTTACTGAGCAGAGGCAACTAAGGCTCATCGAACTTCCGCACTTCCACGAGATCCTTTAATGCCTCCAAAGCTTCATTTGCATCGGGACCATCCGCTGTAATCTTAAGCGTTGTTCCCATAGTAGCCGCTAGCATTGTCATCTGCATAATACTCTTGCCATCGACCTCAGTACTGTTGTGGCAGACTTTGATGTCACTGCGGAATTGACTTGCAATATCCACAAATAGCATAGCAGGACGCATGTGAAGCCCATCAGAATTTTTTATTTCGACATTTATTTCATGCACTTTAGTTGCCAGGAAAACTAAACTTGTATTATTTTGAATTAAACTATATCTTCATCAGCTTCTTTTGCCAATTCCATAACCGCATCTACGGTTTTAGCTTGTCTAAGAAAACTTCTAAAATCTTCTTTTTGGAGGTTTTTGAATATCACTTCCATAGCAAGAAGATGAGTGTCTGGATTATCGTTAGGGCTAATTAAAAGAACCGTAGAGTAGACAAGTTGATTGTCCAGAGAAGAAAAATCAATTCCTTCCTCTGATAATCCAATCGCCACTATCGGGGCTTTAACCTGATCAGATTTAACGTGAGGAATCGCAACACCCTTGCCGATTCCAGTGCTAGCCTCATTTTCTCTATTAATTACGGCAGTAACTATATCCTTAGCTGAGCCACTAAAAGCCTTTGCTTTGTCAAGAGCGTCAACCAACTCTAGGATAACACCATCTCTATCGTTAGCGCTGAGTTTGGTAATTACAGCCTTCTCACAAACCAGATTAATTAACTTCATATCTACTCCTAAAAACTCGCCATATTTGGCTTTAACTAGCCACGACGAGAAAACTACTAATCGTTTTAAGTCTTATTAAGCCTGTGCTTTTGGAACATTATGTATTGGATTACGTTCTTTGTCTTTTGCCTTAGAGATTTGTCTTTCCATCTTGTGGATAGCGATATCAAGACAAGCATACATATCACAGTCGCCACCATCGCTCTTCTCTGTAACCACAAATACTTTATTGTGCTCAGCCCTTGCAATTATCTCAACACAAGGCTTTCCACCATTATTATTGTCTAATAAAACATCAACACTGGTAATGCTGCTATAATATCTAGGCAATTTTGATGCCTTGTCCTCAGTATGTTCTCTGAGAGCCTTAGTGATTTCAATACCTTTTCCTGTGATGTTTAACTTCATAATAAACTCCTTTCGTCTAAAGCTATCTACAAAAAATGCCTAAACGCTAGTCATCCTGCGATTCGGATTGCATTTCTCGCCACCTTGTAGGTGTAATTACCCCGCCACTAACTGTAAATCTCAACGCTTCTTCAATAGTAACGTCAAGATCTATGGCATCTTCTTTATTGACCATCATAACATAACCAGTAAAAGGAGTGGGAGAGCTTGGCACAAAAACCGTAAGAAATTCTTGATGTTTTGCAAATTCGCCAGCTTTAACTAGCGACTCAACCTTTGAACCTGTTACCAGACCCATTGCCCAAATTCCCTTCCTTGGATACTCTATCGCAACAACCCTCTTGAAAGCTAATTTACCGTCAGCTAAGGCAAAATCGGTTATCTGCTTTAAATATGGATATACACGTTTAACCAGAGGAATCCTGTTAAGTACCTTATCGACCATTTTCCACAGCGTCTTACCCGCAACGCTAGCCAAAATTGCACCAAGTACACATACAAGTATGAGAGGGAGTATATAGCCGACTATTTGACCACTGCCTCTTAGCATTATATCTTCAATGTGTTGTCTGAGAGCCTCATCGTGCGAATCTTTGAACAGTATAAACAGCTTGACGATAGCCATGTTAATGTGGCGGCTTACGTTGTCCCGCAAGAATCTAAAGAGCCACACAAACAGCCATACCGAAAGTATTGTAGGTAGCAAAGCTGCCATGCCTCTGAGGAAGTATATCTTAAAATTTTTCAGCATTTTATATATAACTACTTTATCACTTAATAACTCAGCATAGCTGAGCATAATAGTTGTTTCACAGCATACATTAGATTCATATACAGCATCATCTTAAATCTAATTGATAATCTCATTCGAGTCAATAGAAAACTCTTGCTTGGTCTTAGGCACGTGCGTCCCACTTAGGTGTATAACTGCCCCCGGAAGCGAACCTAATAAAAAGAGCACTCTCTGACACAGTGCCAAAGCAAGTCCCACTTCCTTGCTTCCCTCTGGGACAAAAGAGAACATCGCCACAATACCAAGCTCAAAAATGCCAATTCCTCCTGGAGTAATAGGCACTGCAGAAACAAGCCAGCCTACAGGAAATACCGCAAAATAATATTTAATAGGTATTTCAATACCCATTGAATGTCCTAAAACGAATATTGCAATAATAGTAGAAATCTGTGCTATTGAAGTTGCTAACATTGAAATTAACACAGTAAATGGGCTACGTATATATAATTTGATAGCTTGAAGTATTTTAGTTTTAACACTTAAGAGCTTGTTGAGGATTTTCTTGCATTTTTGACGGAATCTTCTATTCGAGAGCAAAATTGCCAATAAAGCTATTATAATGACAACAGAAAAGATTATAACGCTAGAATGCTGATGTAAAAATGCAGACAAATCAAGCTTCTTATGCCCTTCAACAGCAGCTTCTCTCTTTTCATGATCAGCTAAAACAAACGGAAAAGATATGGCCGCCATTAAAACAATCATTAGAAGCCCTATTACGCGATCAACAACAACACTAAAGGCTGCCTCTAGCTTCTTAGTAGTATGGTGAGTGATATACCAACCACGTAATAAATCTCCTCCAATTGAGCTAAATAGGAAATTGTTGTAAAACAAACCTAGAAAGTTGACCTTAACTGCAGAGTAAAAAGGAATGCATATCTTTTGGCTCTTGAGCAGGATGTGCCAACGCGTCGCTAATATTATTGCAGAGAACCAAAAAATTAAGATTGAAACCACCAATGCAAAAGGCTTAGCACTCAATATTATCTCTTTAACCTGCTCCATATCTTGACTACGCAGCAATACAAACACTACCGCGGTGACAAAAAATACTCTAAGGAGTATTTTTAACTTCTTTCTGTTATTGGACATACATAAAATCTTTCTGTATTGGCTATTAGAGCAAATGCAATCCTTAGCCGCAAAAACTCTTCTTTGATTTTAATAGTACAACAGGTAAAAATTGCACTAGATATAGATTTAGCACTAGAGCTAAAAGGCTTGCACAAAGGGATAATACTTGCTAAAAACAACTCAGACAAGTATAAGTTTTATGATTTAGGAGTTTATTTGCAATGAGCAATTCTGATATTGAAATTGAGATGGGCGACAATTTTGTGCCTAAATTTAATGAAGATGGTCTGATAATGGCTATAAGCCAGGATATAGATACGAACCAGATACTTATGGTTGCGTATATGAACGAAGAGGCACTGAAATTGACAATTGAGACTCGCAAAGCTGTTTTCTACAGTAGAAGCAGGCAGAAACTCTGGCGCAAAGGTGAGCAAAGTGGTCATTATCAAAAAGTAAGAGAAATACTTGTAGACTGCGATCAAGATGCCCTATTGCTTAGAGTTAATGTAGACCAGGGCCAGTGCCATGTGGGATATCAGTCTTGTTTTTATCGCAGGGTGAATCCGGACAATAGCAAAAAGCTTGATTTTGTTGCCGATAAGGTGTACGACCCAAGTGATGCATATGAAGGAAACCTCTAAAAAATCATTTTGTGTACAAAAAAAAGGAATTTCTCTACACACATCACTGTATTTAGCCGAAGTTTAGGTAAGTCCCGTGTGGGCTAGGTAGCAGGTAACAATGTAAATTATATTAAACCAGCATAAGAAGGAGTCGCAGATGTTGGTACTTAGCAGGCAAAAAGAAGAATCCATCATGATTGGTGACAACATCGAGATTACAATCGTTGATGTCAGAGGCGACAAAGTTCGTTTGGGAATTAACGCGCCAAAAGAAATCTCTGTTCACCGTAGAGAGATTTTTGATGCCATCCAAAAAGAAAAGACCGAAATAAACAGCTAGCAGCAGTATAAAAAAAGAATGACCCAAATCTGACTGGATCATTCTGTTCGAATCTCTTTACGCTAACTTCAGTGTAACTCAGTAATTAGCTAAGTATGCAACTCGCTTTTTCAACACTTCTTATTATCCCGGTGATATCATCTTTATCTTGAATACAGCCGTCAAATCCTCTAGATATTAGAATCTCGGAATCACTCTTATTGATTTTGTCAGCCATAGCAAGAATTTTTGTGCCCTGTAACTGAGGGTCCGTATGGACAGTTTTGGAGATACTAATCGCATCAATTTCACTGCTAAGCAGGCTGATAATAATCACGTTTGGCACTACTTTTTGAGCTAATAAGCCCGCTTCAAAGCCAGTGGAAGCGTAATGGACGTCGTATTTTGGGTCCGACTTAATAGAATCAGCGATTTCTGTAGCGGATTCTCTATTTGCATCAATTATCAATATTTTGAGTCTACCACAATCTAGCTCATCTGTAGGAATATTATGGCTTTGCATAAATTTAATCAACTGATGCAAAGGAATTCTTCTGTCACGCGAACCGGGTATGCGATACCCCTTTAGCTGACCAGAATCAAACCACTTAGTAACCGTTCTTGGCGCGACACTACATATTTGTGCCACTTGTCCAGTTGTAAAAACATCTTTTTTCTTCATTGTAGCCTCATTAACGTTATTCTATAAGATTATTCGGTTAGAATTGGTCGCCATTTAATTCAAAAAGAGCCACAATAACTAAAAAAGAGGTGCGTTTTACATACCCAAGCTCGTTAAATTACTGCTATTTTTTCTTGACCCAACCTCAATTTGCGCATATAGTTACGCTAATGTTCGGGCTAAAAGTGTAGTCCGGTTTGATATAAAATTCATTTATGAATATGATTTGAGCTTGTGTTTTAGTTAGAGAACTGTTGAGTTCGTATTTATCAGAGGGTTTAGAGCCCTTTTTTTATAAAGGTGTAAAGATATGGAGATCTTTTCAAACAATCTTAGTTCTACATTTTGCGATGCAAGATGTAGATAGTGGTTATTTCACTTAAGCTACCACCGGTTGTGTTTAGATTTCACCAGTACATTCATATATATTTATTTGCTACCTATAAACTGATTAATCGAAATCTCAATTCACAGGCTACTTTTCATATTTCTTGAGCAATTGCTCAAAAACGAGAAAGGTAGTATTATGCAAATTTTGGCAGATATATCTCTAAACGTAGCCCTACCGGTTGCAATAACAGCCTTAGTAAGTATCTTCTTGACATATTTCATACTGCAATTAATTGCAAAGACCCGCTCGAAGACACTCAAAGAGGACCTGCAGCGCCAGATAGATGGTGCAGAGAAAGAAGCAGAAAATATTATCAAAGCCGCAAAGTTAGACGCTTCTGCTGAATTAATTAAGAAACGTGAAAAGGCGAACGAAGAATTTAATCAAATTCGTGCAGAACTGCGTGAACAAGAGCGTAGATTAAGCCGCCGCGAAGACGTTACGCAAAGACAGGTCGAAACGGTAGAACAGCGTGAAAAACAACTCAAATCTCTCGAGCAATCTATAAATTCTCGTAAAGCAAATCTGGACAAGAAAGAAAAGCAACTCAGCGATATCATAGCAAAACAGAAAGACCAGCTAATAAATATCACGAAACTGAGTATGGAAGACGCCAGAGAAATGCTTCTAAAACGTCTTGAAGATGAGTGCGAGCACGAAATGAATTCTCTGATACAAAGGAAGATTGAAGAGACAGCCGACACCGTCGAGCAGAAATCTCGCGAAATCATTAGTACCGCAATTCAAAGGTATGCTGCAGAGCAAACATGTGAAGGTACTGTATCAACCGTAGATATTCCAAGCGACGATATGAAGGGTCGAATTATTGGGCGTGAGGGTAGAAATATTCGTGCATTCGAAAAAGCCACTGGTGTTGATGTTATCGTTGATGATACGCCTGGTGTAATCGTTGTGAGTGGATTTGATCCTGTAAGACGCGAGGTAGCACGTTTATCAATGGAGAGGCTAATTCAAGATGGCAGAATTCACCCTACCAGAATTGAAGAGCTAGTAGAGCAAACATCTAAAGATGTTAAGCAGAAACTTCTTCAAATTGGTAAAGAAGCCGCTGTTGAAGTTGATGTACGCGGATTAAATAACAAAATTCTCACAAGGATTGGTGCCCTTCAGTACAGAACAAGCTATGGGCAGAATGTATTGAGGCACAATATTGAAGTTGCTTATCTCTCTCAAGTTATGGCAGATGAATTAGGGCTTGACGGAACTATAGCTAGAAGAGCTGGATTCCTCCACGATATTGGTAAGGCATTAGACCATGAAGTCGAGGGTGGTCACCCTGCAATTGGAGCAAACTTCCTCAAGCGATTCAATGAGTCAAGCATCGTATTGAATGCGGTTGAAGCTCACCATGGTGATATACCAGCAGATAACCCATACACCCCGCTTGTTGCTGCTGCAGATGCAATAAGTGCTGCAAGACCAGGTGCAAGACGTGAAACTCTAGAAAGATACATCAAGAGACTCGAGACCCTTGAAGAGATTGCAAGTGGTTTCAAGGGAGTTGAAAATAGCTTTGCAATTCAGGCCGGACGTGAAATCAGAGTCATTGTTGATGCTGATAAAGTTCAAGACGATTCAGCTACTAAGATAGCTAGAGACATCGCAAAGAAAATCGAAGATGAGATGACTTATCCAGGTGAGATTAAAGTAACATTGTTGCGTGAAGTCCGCTGTGTTGAATATGCACGTTAATACATAGAGATAATATGAAACTAAACATTCTCTGTATCGGTGATGTCGTAGGTAAGGCTGGTCGAGATATCCTAGACCAGCAGTTGCGTAAAATTATAGATGCACACAGTATAGACTGTGTTATCGTTAATGCAGAGAATGCTGCGGCTGGTTCTGGAATAACAAAGAAGATTTACCAGAAGATAATAGCTACAGGTGCCAATATAGTCACATTGGGAGACCACGTGTATCGAAAGCGTGATATAATCTCTACTCTTGAAACCGCTGATAACATTGTTAAACCTGCAAACCTCTCAATTTCTGCTTCTGGACGCGACTATGCGATCTATACCACAGCAAAAGGAGCAGTAGTTGCTGTAGTATCATTGCTTGGTAGAGTCTTTATGAAGCCTAGTGATTGCCCTTTTGCAAAGATTGACAGTTTACTTCTCAAGCTCAAAAATGAAGCCGATATAATCATAATTGATATCCATGCCGAAGCGACTAGTGAAAAGATTGCTATTGGCCACCATCTTGATGGAAAAGTCTCCCTTGTATTTGGAACTCACACTCACGTCCAGACAGCGGATGAACGAATTCTACCAAAAGGTACAGGGTTTATAACCGACCTTGGAATGACAGGACCTCATAATTCTGTTATAGGCAGAAATATTGAGAATGTAGTCAAATCAATGCGTACACAAATGCCATTTCCTTTTGAAGTTGCCACTGGAGACAACAAGATATCAGGGATAATAGCTACGATAGACAGTACTACAAAAAAATGCGATACCATAAACAGAATACAGGTCAGTGACGATTAATTACAAATCCAAATTATCAGAAAAGGCTTGCATTTAACGCAATATATGATAGATTTATGCACTCTATTAGGGCGGTTAGCTCAGTTGGCTAGAGCATCTGGTCGACATCCAGGAGGTCGTAGGTTCAAGTCCTATACCGCCCACTTATAATAGAAAAGCCCTGCAAGCTAATGCTTGCGGGGCTTTCTTTTTATTTAGACAATTGCTATGATTCAAAACATCATAAGCATTTATAGGTTTTTCCTAAGAACTACAGCAGTGGACAGTTTCTGTGGTTTTCCTTTGCCTGTAACCTCAATTGAGATTTTGACATACTTAACACGATCAGTACCATCTTTATTTATAATATGTTTTTCAAATTTCAACGCAGTTACATTTTCGCACAATAAATAGTCTTCATCGGTCAGGTCGTCATTTGTGATAAGCCATAGCTTTGATGTTTGAGAATCCCACTTATAGGTGATGTCGCTGCCTGTCTGAGTTATTAACGAACATTCATTTGTTAGTGAGTCAGTGGAAACGCCCTGTGCATTGCGCAGATCATATGTTATGCGTGCCATTGTTTGTCTTGCTCTATTTAGCGAAGTGTAAATATCTTTATTGATTGTACAAGAGTTTACAGAACTCTCCATCGCAACAGCAATAGCTGCAAGCAGTACTGAAAATATTGCCATACCAATTAATAACTCTAGTAAGGTAAATGCTTTGATAATAGATTTTGCTTTCATACGAACTCCAATGCCAGACTATCTGCTGCGTAGCCAAGACGTTTTAGTGAGAACTTCACCGTCTTTTAATATTTCAACTCTAACACGTATTAGATTGCTCGAATGGTCCTCTACGACAGTGTCAGGGTCTGTTGTAGATACATTTTCAACAAAGACGCGCTGCGTGTAATCTGAAAAATCAGATAACTCTTTCCTTTCGATATCTATAGGAGGAGAAAAAGTTTTGCCATCAAAATCATCAATATCATCATACAGTTCAAGAGAATCTTCTTCTGGACCAAACACTAAAGTCGATGTCTGTGGATCAACTGCGGCAAGTGTTGCGAAACACTCTCTCAATTGTTGTGAGAGATAGTTGGCAGTTGAAATATCAACACCTTTAGCGTTAATCTTGGTTACCGATTGAGATGCAACAAGCAATGATACAATTGCAACTGATATTAACAATACTGCAAACAATGCATCAAGTAGCATAAATCCATCGCAATAGCGTTTCTTTTGTATGTCTATTTTCATATTATTTACTCAACACACTAGACATTTTAAATATTGGAAGAATGATACTAGCCGCGATAAAGCCAACAACAGAACCCATAACAACAATCATAATAGGTTCCAACATAGAAGTTACTACTTTGATTATAGCTTTTAGCTCACGTGCATAATATTCCGCAACATCCTGCAATACAGAACTGAGCGTACCAGACTCTTCTCCGCTTCGAATCATCTGAACGACGGCACCTGGAAGTAAATCAAATTGAACCAATGTTGAAGAAATCTTATGCCCCTGTCTAACAGACTCATACACGCTCTTCCACATATTTTTGTAATGTACATTTCCAGATATATCAGCCGTTATTGTCAAGGTGTCAAGAATTGGAACGCCAGAGTTGCTAAGAACACCCATTGTATGTAAACCTCTGCTTATGTAGAGGTTTCGGCAGAGAGTCTTTATAAGAGGGATTCTCAATTTAAGTTTATCCCAAACCCCGCGGCCATTTGGGGTTTTGATATAAACTATCGCTCCCCACACAATACCAATGATAGCAATTAAAATTACATACCAGTAGTTAGTCATAAAAGAGCTAAGCCCCATAACGATTTTTGTAGGGGCAGGAAGCATATCCTCTTTACCCTCAAACACAGTGAGAAATCTAGGCAAGACAAACATCAACAAAAAGACAGTCGAGCTAATAGCCATTGTTGCCAAAATTATAGGATAAACCATAGCCCCTATGATTTGTGAGCGAGTTTCGGCTTCTTGGTCTAGATACTCTGCTAGCTTATCAAGCATTGAACTTAGAGAGCCTGAAATTTCAGCGGCAGCCACCATATTTATATAGAGGTTGCTAAAAACTTTAGGGTACTGCGCTAAAGACTGTGAGAAGTTTTGCCCTGATTCAATATTGCTTCGTATATCTAATAGCATTTCTTTGAATTTCTTATTCTCAACCTGACTTTCAATCGCCTCAAGGGAATCTTGGAGACTAATACCAGCACGAATCATTACTGATAATTGATTTGTAAAATTGAGAATGTCTTTTCTGCTAGGGCCACTCTCTAATTTCCTATTTATTCTAGTTACCAAATCTTCTTGAGTTGCTTTATTCTCTGTACTTCTGGTATTAGAACTGTAATTATTTAATGTATTTTCAGTTGAAATCATTACAACTCCTATGAGCGTAAACAAAACTCTTAAACAATAGTCTTCTGCGGCGCCAAAGCTTTTTCCATTTTCGCTGGATTTGACGAACGCATTACTGCTTCATCACGTGCGATATATCCCTTTGAATACATGTCCATAATACTGTGGTCCATAAGCTGCATACCAACACGTCTGCTTGTTTCAATAATATTAGGAATCTCGTAAACCCTATCCTCTCGGATACAGTTTCTAACAGCAGATGTACAAAGTAATATCTCTACACAAGGGACCATACCCTTTTCATCTATACGCTTAAACAGGGTTTGAGAAATCACAGCTTGAAGAGTATTTGCAAGCATAGATCTAATTTGATTTTGTTGCGCGCCCGGATAAATATCAACAATACGCTCAATAGTTTGATATGCATTGACAGTGTGCAAAGTAGAAAGAACAAGGTGGCCAGTCTCTGCGGCAGTTATTGTTGAACTGGTAGTCTCAAGGTCGCGCATCTCACCAACAAGAATAATATCAGGATCCTGCCTTAATGCGTGTTTCAATCCTGAAGCAAACTCAGGGCAATCATCGCCAATTTCTCTCTGTTCAATCATACATTTATTGTTTTCAAGGGCATATTCCACTGGATCTTCAAGAGTGATAATACGATGCTTAAAGTTGTTATTAATTCTATTTATCATAGAGGCTAGCGTCGTACTCTTGCCGCTACCAGTTGGTCCTGTAACGAGAATCAAGCCCCTAGGCAATTCTGTGAGTTGAGAAATAACCTCTGGCAGATGTAAATTTGCCAATTCAGGAATACTGCTAGAAATAGCCCTAAAAGACATTCCAATAGTCTCCCTTTGGTAATGTGCATTCACTCTGAATCTATGCCCGTCATCAAGTTTTGTTGAGAAATCTAAATCTCTTTTCTCTTCAAAAATGGCATACTTGGCATCGCCAACCATATCGTGAAGCATTCTCTTGCTATCTTCTTGTGTTATCTCTGGAAGGTCAGCCATCTCAATCAATTCTGTATTTATACGCATAATCGGACGCATAGTAACATTTGTATGAATATCACTTGCTCCAGCTGCGATTGCTTTCTTAAGTATCTCTTGAATAGTTATCACTTGCTCTCCAAAATCTTAATATGTATATAAG
>WGDE01000095.1 GCA_015493385.1 Phycisphaerae bacterium | reverse complement strand
TTCCTTAACCTATATAGTTTTGGATGAAGAGATTAAGGGACAAAATACCTAGTAGAAAAAGGAAAAGAAAAACAATGAAAAAACAGTTTAATTTTACTTGAACGGCTCTGGTTCATAGGAGAGCATGAAGGGGCGATGGGGTTTGGGATTGCTGGTGGGCGGTTATTAACGCTTGTGACTTTCGTTCTCATACCTTTTTAACTGCTTTAACGCAAGGGGACGCAAAAGGCGCAGACGACGCAAACGAAACGGAATTAGAAGAGTTTGTTTTATTTGTCTGAAACCACGAATTCCTGGGAGCGCGGAGCCCCAGCTCCGCATATCGTTCAATTCAGTTTTGACTTTACAGGCGTTGCTCAACCTATCATTACAAATGAAAGTTTTTCGCTTATCGCGGTGGTGCTGTTAGCGCGGTGGCGCAAGCCGCCCGACGTGGAACAACGCAGCGATAGCCGCATTCCAAAATCCCAATCTTCTAAGATAATGAGGATGATGCAAAACTCGCCACACTGTGGCGAGGAATCCCACTAATGCACAAATAAAACACAAATGCTGTTTTGGCATGAACTTAAAACCGCCCAATTGGGCGGTTTTTCTTGTTTATGTTTTCCCAATGTAGCGGTGAGTAATGTATAAAAAAGACTCCGTATCACCTTATTTGCTTGACTGTTAGCCTAACGGGGTTACACTAGTCTTGTTATAGGCGTTATTGGTTTTGTAATTCTCGCTCTGTTGGAGTGAATGAAGAAGAATTGCATTTGGTGAATGGGTTTCTTACGCCAATTTTATCTAACATACCCTAGTTAGGAGACCTGATACACACTGTGTAGCAAATTGAGCCTAAGCTATAACCGTTTGATTATGGAAGCACTGTCCCTAGTATTTCCATACGGATACTCAGACCCAAATGATTGCGATTTATAATTAAGCAACTGGAAGCGATTGCCATGAAAGAAAGTAGTGATATTCTCAAAGAAACAACTGGTGAGCTTGGGGTTAAAGCCGTTGCAGGTCATTTAAAAGTTTCTCCGCAGACAGTCTATAAATGGATTGAGTCTAAAGAAGGATCAGGTACAAGAAATCCTCTAGATAGAGTTAGGGATATTGTAGATGTAACAGGGAATATGTCTCCTGTTCATTGGCTGTGTCAATCGTATAGTGGTTCTTTTGTTTTAGACAAACCAACCGAAGAGGATTTCAGCTTACAAAAATATTTAGAATACCACGCCAATATTACTAAGAAAATGTCTGATTTAAGTGCCGTAATGTTCGGTGCTATAATTGGAGAGCAAAGAATTGATCAAGATGAGTATGAGGAAATAAGGGATGCTTGGAGCGATGTCCAAAATCTTCTAAATAGTTTTGTTCATACGTGTAAGATATGGGCGGATGAATATGAGCAAGAATCAGATTCCTCTTCTTTGTAGATTAGTGATTATAAACAAAGTTGATTATTATAATAGCCAATTTTTAGTATTAGTGTTTAACTCTATTTCAATACTAATCAGATTAATTATCATAGTAGCCGCAAACAGGGAGAACGGAAATGGAATATAAAGGTAAATTCGAACCAGGCGATACAAAAGCAAACAATTTCGATGATGCAACAAAAGCAACAATCATAGATAAATTAAAGAGCGAATATTTTAGCATAGAGAAAAATGAAGATCTAAGCAAAGATCAGAAAATCTCTCGCGTTATCAATTATACAGCTGGGCTTTGCGCAGCCACCGCTGTCCAACCAATACCTTTTGCAGATATTTTCATTTTAACACCTATTCAAGCGTATATGGGAACTAGGCTAGCGGCAGTGCATGGTATTGATGTCAAAGAACAGGAAGTTACTGTTTTGATTAAACAGCTAATTGGAACTGTTGGGCTTGGTTTCTTGGCGCAGCAATTGGCCATCGGTGCCTACAAGACAGTTTTGCCATTTATGGGTGCGATAACAACTATGCCCTTAGTTTATGGCCTTACATACGCTATTGGTAAAGTTATGGACGCCTACTTCGAAAAAATCTCTAAAGGACAAGATCTTTCTGATAAAGAAATGAAAGATATTTGGAAGAAGTCTTTTAAATCTGGTAAGGCTAAGGGGAAAGATAAAAAGTAGATAATTCTTAACGCTAGATGTAAATACAGAGGCTACCAAAATGAATTATAGCAAAAGACAAATAGTAGATTTTCTAATACACGCAAGAGATGGTAAATTTAACGATGAAGTTTTGATTGGCGCTTTAAGGCTTGTAATAGGTCTGTCCACGGAGAAAGAAATTTCATGTTTTCTTGACGGGCTATCTCACGAAGAAATTTTCGAAATTGTTGAGAAGATAGAATCTTGCATAAAATTGCGATCTCGGAAGCATTTGATAAATTACGGTAAGGCTCCTGCCAACAAAAACCTTGAGGAATTTAAGAGGTATCTCAGAGCTAACACTGAGGAGTTACTTGTTCTGTCTGCTTTTATGAAGGTGCAATTTGATGCAGATAACCTAGGCTCTCTTGACTTACAAATAGTTGAAGCTCTTAGAAGATCTAATAATCTTTATGCAGATATGAGTCTTCCTGAAATTGGCGAACATCTTTCTTACTATACTGATGATCAGATGCAAGGCGTGATTAATAATGTTAAAGGGATTGCTCACGAGATTAAGTTTGTGGATGCTGAGAATACTGATGGCGACAATATATTTGCCAGTTTATTCCAAGAAACAAACCATCCTGATATGGATGTTACGCTCCGAGATATTATAGATGGTAGATTAGAAGAAGTTCAATTGAAGGCGACAGACAGTGAGTCGTATGTTCATGATTGGATTGACCATCATCCTGCTGGAGAAATTGTCCTAACCGATGAGATTGCTGATCATTTAGGTCTTGAGGGTAGCGGCATAAGTAATGCTGATCTAACTTATGACACGGAGGATGTTGTTGATAAGCTCATAGACGCATCAGATGATGATTCTGTATGGGATCATTTCCCTCTCATCTCGACAATATCACTGTCAATAGTCGTTTGGTCATTATGGAGGAGGAAACAGAAGGGGTTAATAAATAGAGAAACTTTCCTCAAAAAGGCCGCCAAAGCTACTGGATTCAAAATAGCAAAGATTGCGGTTTTATCATTCATGCTAGCGACACCAGGTCTTGGTTTTATCACTGGCGTGTATATTGCTTTTAGATTTATCATTTCAGTATCTAAGCTTGGGTCGTCATGCAAGATTCGGTTGGCAGATTTACCAAGATTTGCACGTTCTGTGAAAATGCTCAAAGTCTCTTTTTGGTAAGGTGGAGGTGTGATAATGGCTTGTAAGATTAAATATCTACCAACCTTTCAGTTAAATCCACTTGGAACAATTTCATTGCATCTAAGAGGGAGTTTAAGATGAACATGCTTGCGTTGCAATTACTTTCTGTTGCATTTGTTGTTTCCACTTCACTTGTCGAAGCCGTGACAACTTCGGGGATATCTGAGGTTGGCAATGTAGTGGCTAAGACTAAGCAATTAGACACAGATTTTCAATATCGTTTGAGTATCATGTATGCAAATGAGATGGAAAGTGTGCGAAGTCATACGGAAGCATTTAATTGTTGCAGTAAGGCGGCAATTCAAGGGCTTGCTATCGCGCAAAATGATCTTGGCACGATGTACTGTACTGGTTGCGGGACAGCTCAGAATTACAAGGAAGCTACCAAGTGGTATCGCAAGGCTGCTGAGCAGGGACTTGCTATGGCTCAATACAATCTTGCTGGTATGTATGCTAGGGGAAGTGGGGTAGCCCAAAATCTTAATGAAGCATATGAATGGTTTCATAAGTCTGCGGAGGGTGGAGATGTGGATGCCATGTGGATGTTGGGCTATTCGTATTACACTGGCGTTTTCCTTTGTCAAGATTTCAAGAAAGCCTTTTTTTGGAATTTGAAAGCCGCAAAAGAGGGGCATCTATACGCAATGCATACTATAGCCTTTTCATATTACACAGGCAGGGGAACTGTAAAGAGTTCCTCAGATGCATTTAAATGGTATTTAAAAGTAGCAATGTCGAGAAATACAGATTCAATGAACAATGTTGCCCTAATGTATGCTACTGGAGATGGAGTTTCAAGAGATTTTATAGAAGCATATGCATGGTACTCAATATCAATAGCAATGGGTGATACGACAGGGGTAGAGAATAGAGATCGGTTGCGTAATCTTCTTAATAATCGCCAGCAACAACGAGCAGAAGTTAGATGTAGACAAATTTACCAACAAATTAAAAGTAATTAATTGAATAGAGAATTGAAGTGAATATTACTAGAAGTGCTTGGTGAACCAGATTCTGTTGATTTGTCATTTGTATTGTGGACGCAGGATCAACAAGAGGTTGTTCTTGAATATCCTAGTCCGGTAAATTGAGGTGCTGGTTATGTGCATCTGATGCATTAAAAAGAAAGGTCAGTTTTATGCCAGAAGAAGTTCGTAGGGGAACCGAACGTGAAGAGAAGCGAGCTACGGTTTTGTTTAAGCGATTTTGTGTAGCTTATCTGTGTGTTTTTTGTATGGCTATGCTCCTTATAGCTCTTTTACCTTTACCTTACTCGTATTACATTATTTTGAGAATTATGGTCTTCATAGGTGCTATCGTCCTTTCAATCACTGCTTTTGGTAGGGATGTTACATGGGCCAAGTGGGTGTTTGTTACAATGGCGATTCTTTTTAATCCAATATTGCCCATTTATTTAAACAGAGGGCTTTGGATGGTGATTGATATTGCATGTACTTTGGCATTCTTTAAAGGATGTTGGTGGGTAGTAAGTTGCCCCACTGAAGCTTCCAGTTTTTCTAGTAGTGACAGTCGTTCTGTGACCGATGATGTTCGCTAGATAAAGATGTGGCTAATCAGAGTTTAAATGAAACTTAAATTTATGGAAAGAGAGGTAAGTGAAATGTTAGAAGTATTGTTTTGCATTGTGTTATTTGTGATACTACTGCTGTGTGGAGTAAATTTTTTGGCATCACTATTAGTGGTGTTTCTAGCTAACTTTGTGGTATATAAACCAGTTATGCTACTAATAATTTACTTAATCGATAGAAATGATTGAATTCAAGAAGGTAGATTATTCTGATGTTCTAAAATTGTACAAGAATATATTTCTAAGCATTATGGTGTTGGATTTTATTAGGGACACTTACGAATGGCGGTTCCTTAAGCTTATTTAGACAAAAAGGTCCCCTTTTACCGATAAAAGATTTAGTGAATTAAAAGGGTCAGGAATCTTTTATCTAAAGATGGTGATCTTAGCGAGTTTATGCGATTGGTTAGTGTAACCCATGTAACAAGGTATCGTCACTCACATGGTACTGCTG
>WGDE01000094.1 GCA_015493385.1 Phycisphaerae bacterium | reverse complement strand
AAATAGAACTATTTTATCAATATTGTGTAAAAGGGAGAAATGTTATGGCCCAGGCCGTAGATGTTTCGAGTATTTTTGGCGAAAATGTTTTTAATGATGCAGTGATGAAAGCTCGTCTTCCAAAAGATGTTTACAAGTCTTTTAGAAAAACGGTAGACGAATCTGCTCATCTAGACCCAGCAATTGCTGATGTTATGGCAAATGCAATGAAGGATTGGGCGATTGAGAAGGGTGCTACCCACTATTGTCACTGGTTCCAACCAATGACTGGGCTTACCGCTGAAAAGCACGATTCTTTCATCTCGCCAACCAGAGATGGCAAAATAGTCATGGAGTTTAGCGGCAAAGAGCTGGTTCAAGGCGAACCAGATGCCTCTTCTTTTCCTTCTGGTGGTCTGCGTGCAACATTTGAGGCTCGCGGCTATACTGCTTGGGATTGCACTTCTCCGGTATTTATTAAGGAAGATGGGGAAAATACAACCCTGTTTATCCCTTGTGCATTTTGTTCTTATACAGGTGAGACGCTAGATAAAAAGACTCCTCTGCTGCGCAGTATGGATGCGTTGGATAAGCAGGCTATGCGTGTGCTTAGGGCCCTTGGCAATACAACATCAAACCACGTTGTTGCTACTCTTGGCGCTGAGCAGGAATATTTCCTTGTCGACAAAGATTTCTATGACGCTCGCCTAGATTTGATGCTAACAGGTCGTACGCTCTTTGGTGCGCCTGCCCCTCGTGGTCAAGAAATGGACGACCACTACTTTGGCTCTCTAAACCACAGAGTTGCTACGTTTATGAGTGAGCTTAACGTTGAATTGTGGAAGCTTGGAGTTTCTTCTAAAACTCAACACAACGAAGTTTCGCCAGCACAATATGAGATGGCTCCAGTGTTTGCGACTGTTAATGTAGCAACAGACCACAACCAGCTAACTATGCAGGTTATGCAAAAACTAGCAGAGCATCACGGTTTCGCCTGCTTGTTGCATGAAAAACCTTTCGCAGGCGTCAATGGTTCTGGAAAGCACAACAACTGGGCAATCTCAACTGACGATGGAATTAATCTATTAAATCCAGGCTCTACGCCGCATGATAATATGTCATTCTTGATTTTCCTATGTGCAGTTATCAAGGCGGTTGATAAATATGCAAAAATACTCAGGGCTAGCGTAGCTACTGCCGGTAACGAGCATCGTCTTGGTGCTAACGAAGCGCCTCCTGCGATTATCTCAGTCTTTTTGGGCGAGCAGCTTGGGGACATTTTTGAGCAGCTCGCTTTGGGGGCTGCAAATAGCTCTAAAGAGGGCGGAACGCTAGAGCTTGGAGTTTCAACACTTCCTGATTTACCAAAAGACAGCACCGACCGTAACAGGACTTCGCCTTTTGCATTTACTGGAAACCGCTTTGAGTTCCGTATGGCAGGTTCTAGCCAATCAACTGCTGGCCCAAACATTGTATTAAATACAATTGTAGCTGATGCGCTTTGTGATATAGCTGACGAGCTTGAAGGTGCTAAGGATATACCGGCAACTGTCCAGAAGATTCTCTCTGAAATCGCAAACAACCATAAACGTGTTGTTTTCAACGGTGATAATTATTCTGGAGATTGGTTAGACGAAGCGCAAAAACGCGGCTTGCCAAATATGCCAAACAGTGCCGATTGTTTTGAGTCGTATCTTGAAGAGATAAGCTTGAATGTCTTTGAAAAGCATGGAGTTTTGAATCGCTCAGAAGTTAAAGCGAGAGTTGAGATTCTCTTAGAGTCATATTCTATGATTCTTGGTATCGAGGCTAAAACAGCACTCAAAATGGTTAAGACTCAAATCTTACCCGCTATTCTCAAGTATTCTTCTGAATTGGCAAATACCGTAGCGAACATAAAAGCGGCTGGTGCTGATGCGACCGCGCAGAAAGAAATGCTAGACGAATTCTGTGGTTTGGTTAGTGATGTTAGAGAAAAAACACAAAAGCTTGAATCGCTAACGCAAGAGGCTATCGCTATCGAAGATGCGAAAAAGAGAGCGGATGCGTATAAGTTGTCTGTATTGCCTGCAATGGACGAGCTGAGAGCTAAAGTTGATGCCATTGAAGTGATTTGCAGTTACGACTATTGGCCATTGCCTACTTACTCAGAGATGCTGTTTGTTAAATAGATTATCTTTGACTTACTAAAAAAGGGGCTATCCAGTGGTTAGCTCCTTTTTTTGTGGAATATAGAAGCGTATTCAAAAAGGTAACTAAAATTAAAATAAATTACATAAATGTATTTTTGACTATTGTCAATGCTACAGGTGTTTTATGACGATATTTACGTAAGTGTCTTTATTGCAGTATGATAGAGATATCTGTTGTCGAATAATCATCTCTGGCATTACATTTGCGTATAATAGAGTAAGAAAGTTATTTTTATCGGATAGAGTTTATATTTTGAGCTGTGATTGAGTTTTCAAGAGCATCTCTATAATTATTTGAAGGATTTATAATGGGCAGGGCTCCAGAAAATCAGGGTCTTTACGAGAAACGCAACGAACATGACGCTTGTGGTGTTGGTGCTGTCGTAAATATAAATGGTAAACGTGAACATACGATACTAGAACGCGCAAACGAGATTTTGCTTAACCTACACCATCGCGGCGCAGCTGCGGCGGATGAGATTACAGGTGACGGTGCTGGCATTCTATTTCAGATTCCATACGAATTTCTCACTGAGGAAGCGCAGAAGCTTGGAATTACTCTCCCAGAAAAAAAATCGCTGGGTGTTGGAATGCTATTTTTGCCAAAGGATAAATCTCTGCAAAAATCATGCTTGAGTCTGCTCACTAGAAACGTTGAATCTTTGGGAATGCACGTTGTTGGCTTGCGCAGCGTACCGACAACAAACAAAGGGTTAGGCGAGATTGCATTATCCGCAGAACCAGCGGTAACGCAGATATTTATTGATGGTGGTGGGATTGAAGAGATGGCTTTTGAGAGAAAGCTATACATCGCCAGAAAGAAATCTGAAAATCAAATCAAAGATAAATATGGCGAAAAGGCAGAAGATTTTTACGCATGTTCTTTCTCTTGTAAAACAATCTGCTACAAGGGCATGTTTATGGCTCACCAGCTATTTGCATATTACCCAGACCTAAGTGATGAGAGAATGGTTTCTGCTCTTGCTGTCGTGCATCAGAGATACAGCACAAATACATTCCCAAGCTGGAAGCTTGCGCAGCCGTTTAGAGCGATTGCTCACAATGGTGAGATTAATACGCTGCGCGGCAATAGAAACTATATGTCTTCTAGAGAGCTTAATATGGAGAGCGAGCTGTTTGGTAAGGAGATTGAGAGTCTCTTCCCTATACTAAGCCCAGACGATAGCGACTCGGCATCTTTTGACTCATCGCTGGAATTACTCGTACACGGAGGGCGATCTATGCCGCACAGTATGATGATGATGGTTCCAGAAGCTTTCGGGCCGACATATCATATGAGTGCAGATAAGAGAGCTTTTTATGAATATCATAGCTCGTTTATGGAACCGTGGGATGGCCCGTCTGCTATTCTTTTCACAGACGGTAGAATTGTCGGTGGAACACTCGATAGGAACGGCCTGCGCCCTTGTAGATATGTAATTACAAAAGATGACACACTTGTAATGGCATCGGAAGTTGGTGTTATAGAGTTTGCTCCAGAAGATATTCGTCAAAAGGGTAGACTCCAACCCGGAAAGATGTTCATTGTCGATACTCAAGAGAAACGTGTTATCTCTGACGTTGAAACTAAGAGTAAGGTTGCCAGACAAAAACCTTACCGTCGTTGGCTCAGCGATAATAGAATTGAGCTGCGCGGACTGTTTCAAGGTTCAGAGCTTGATAAGGTTGATTCTGAGAAGCTATACGAGAAAATGCGTTGTTTTGGATATACTCGTGAAGAGATGCGTATGATACTTGCCCCGATGGCGATTAACGGGCAAGAACCAATCGGCTCGATGGGAAATGACGTAGCACTCTCTGTTTTGTCTGACTCGCCAAAGAGCTTGTTTAGCTATTTTAAGCAGATGTTTGCTCAGGTAACAAACCCACCGATTGATCCACTGCGTGAGGGATTGGTGATGTCGCTTATGTCGTTTATTGGTAAGAAGAGAAATATTCTCTCTGAAACACCAGAACACTGCAAGCAGCTTAAAATTCCTCACCCGTTCCTTACAAATGAAGATATCCAAAGGCTGCGCAGCTCAAGCAGAAAAGATTTCACAGTCGCTACTGTTAGCGCGGTCTTTGACCCACATGCCCGAGATTTAGAGGATTCTTTGCGCGTTGCACTTGATAGGTTGCTCGTGGACACTAAACAAGCTATATCTGATGGCGCATCAATAATCATCATAAGCGATAGAGATGTTGATGAAAATAATGCACCTATCCCAATCTTGCTTGCAAGTTCTGCGGTTCATCAGGGATTATTAAAGAGCAAGCTAAGGGGTGAAGCTGGAATTGTTATTGAGAGCGGCGAGCCTAGAGAGGTTAACCATTTCTCACTCTTGTGCGGTTTTGGTGCCGATGCGGTAAATCCATATCTAGCAATCGACGCTATGGCTCAGATGCAGGGTATTGGCGATATTCCAGCCAATCTTGATGGTGGAGTGATTGTAGACAACTACATCGCAGCCATCAAAAAGGGTATCCTAAAGACGATGAGCAAGATGGGTATTTCTACGCTGAGAAGTTATAGATCTGCGCAGTTGTTTGAAGCTATCGGTATTAATAAAGATTTAATCGATGAATTCTTCACCGGAACAAGCTCAAGGATTGGCGGAATTTCGCTCGCAGAAATCGCAAAAGATGCAGCCGCAAAACATCGTAGCGGTTTTGAGTATAGAGATCAGTCCCTGCCAGAGCTAGATTTTGGCGGTGAGTACAGCTATAGAGACAAGGGCGAGAAACATATGTGGACGCCAGAGGCGGTCGTTAACTTGCAACACTCTGTCTGGAATAACGACAAAGCGGCTTACCAGCGTTTCTCAAAAGAGATAAACGACCACGATAAAAACCTCTGCGTTTTGCGTGGGCTTTTCAAATTCAAACCAACAAAGAGTATTGATATCTCAGAGGTCGAACCGGCTAGCGAGATTGTTAAGCGTTTTTGTACGGGTGCGATGAGTCATGGCTCTATAAGTAGAGAAGCGCATGAGTGTATGGCGATTGCGATGAACAGTATTGGCGCAATGAGTAATACTGGCGAGGGTGGAGAAAACCCTTCCAGATACAAAATCACCGCAGACGGAGAAGATAAAAACTGTGCGATTAAGCAGGTCGCTAGCGGTCGATTTGGCGTTACGATTAACTATCTAACCCACGCCAAAGAGATTCAGATTAAAATGGCTCAAGGCGCAAAGCCGGGCGAGGGTGGGCATCTTCCTGGCCATAAGGTTACTCAGGAGATTGCAACGCTTAGAAATTCGATGCCGGGCGTTTCTCTGATATCGCCTCCGCCGCATCACGATATCTATTCTATCGAAGATTTAGCCCAGCTAATCTACGATTTAAAATGCTCTAATCCAGGCGTTAAAGTTTCCGTCAAGCTCGTATCTGAGGTTGGGGTTGGAACTATCGCCGCCGGTGTTGCCAAGGGTAACGCCGATGAGGTTCTTATTGCTGGCGGCGAGGGCGGTTCTGGTGCGACTCCGCTATCTTCTATTAAACATGCAGGAGTTCCGTGGGAGCTTGGTCTTGCCGAGACTCAGCAGGTATTATTGCTAAACGGTCTGCGCGATAGGATTAGAGTCCAGACAGACGGTCAGCTGCGCACGGGCCGCGATGTTGTTGTTGCCGCCTTACTTGGCGCAGAGCAATTTGGTTTTGGAACATCGGCGATTGTATCTCTGGGCTGCGTGTTGATGAGAAAGTGTCATCTTGGAACATGTCCGGCTGGAATTGCCACTCAAAATACAAGCCTCAGAGACTGCTTCAACGGCAAGCCTGAGCATCTAGTGCGATATATGATGTTTATAGCCGAAGAAGTACGTGAGATTATGGCAGAGCTTGGTTTTGCAAAGCTTGAGGATATGGTTGGCCATGTCGAGCTTCTTGAGATGAAAGAAGCGATTGACCACTGGAAAGCGCAGGGGCTTGATTTATCCGCGATATTGCATAAGGTTGAAGCAACCGATAGCGATCTTCACCTAACAAAAAAACAAACAGACAAACTTCAAGACCATATAGACTGGAAGCTCATCGAGAAGGCGAAGCCTGCAATCGAGAATGGCGAGAAGGTTGTTATTGAAACGAAAGTTAGAAATCAAAACAGAGCTTTCACCACAATACTAAGTAGCACCGTAGCAAAGGCGCACGGACCAAAAGGCCTGCCTGATGATACGATAGTTGTAAATGCGCATGGTTCGGCTGGTCAGAGCTGTTGTGCGTTTCTCTCTAAAGGAATCACCGTGCGTATTGTCGGCCAGACGAATGACTATCTCGGCAAGGGTATGAGCGGCGGTAAGATTGTTGTGAAAGTTCCAGATGGTTCAACATTCTTGCCGCATGAGAATATCATAGCTGGTAATACGCTTCTATACGGAGCGACTGGCGGCGAGGTATTTATCAACGGTGTTGCCGGTGAGCGGTTTGCCGTGCGTAACAGCGGTGCGACTGCGGTGGTCGAGGGTGTTGGCGACCATGGCTGCGAGTATATGACAAACGGAACCGTTGTTGTGATTGGCTCTACTGGAAGAAATTTTGCGGCTGGTATGAGCGGCGGTATCGCGTATGTCTTTGATAAGATGCAACTCTTTGATACTCTGTGCAACCTTGATATGGTTGATATTGAGTGTGTTTGGCAGGAAGAGGATAAAAAGCTTCTCCGCAGCCTTATCACAAAACATATCAAAGAGACCGATTCAGCCAAGGCAAAATGGATTCTCGACAACTGGGACGGCTTGGTTGGTAGGTTTGTCAAGGTGATACCGATTGATTATAGAAGGGCTCTTGATAGGCTCAGAGACAGAGAACAGAGAGAAAGTGATTCTACTCCAGCTACCGAGGAGGTTTATAAATAATGGCAAAGCCAACAGGATTTTTAGAATATAACCGTCAAGATGAGGGGCATCTCTCAATCAAAGAACGCGTTAAGAATTATAATGAAATGCTGGTGCCTCTCTCGCCAGAGGAAATTAACAAACAGTCAGCTAGATGTATGGACTGCGGAATTCCGTTTTGTCATGGCTATGGCTGCCCGCTGGCAAACAGAATTCCAGAGTTCAACGATTACGTCTACCAAAATCGCTGGAAAGAAGCGCTAACAATTTTGCACAGCACAAACAATTTTCCAGAGATTACAGGAAGAATCTGTCCTGCGCCATGCGAGACAGCCTGTACGCTTGGGCTTCACGACGATCCGGTAACGATAAAGCATATTGAGTATCAGATAGTCGAGAAAGGCTTTAAAGAGGGCTGGATTGTGCCTCAGATTGCTCCTGTAAAGACTGGTAAACGCGTCGCGGTAGTCGGCGCAGGCCCAGCAGGTATGGCGGCTTCTCAGCAGCTTGTCCGCGCAGGTCATAGCGTAACACTCTTTGACAGGCACGAGAATCTTGGCGGTCTAGTGCGTTATGGAATACCAAACTTCAAGCTTGATAAATCTATAATCGACCGCCGTTTTGAGCAGATGAAAGCTGAAGGCGTCGAGTTTAAAGGCGGGGTAAACGTTGGTGTTGATATTACCGCCGGCTATCTCAAGAAAGATTACGATGCAGTTTGCCTTACTATGGGTGCAGGGGTTGCGCGAGACCTTAATGTTGCTGGCAGAGATTTGGAAGGCGTGCATTTTGCGCTCGAGATGCTTGGTGAGCAAAATAAAGTTCTAACCGGCGAGATTCAAAAATCAGACGCGCAGATAAACGCTAAGGGTAAAGTTGTAGTTGTAATTGGCGGCGGCGATACAGGCAGCGACTGTGTAGGAACTGCACACCGCCAAGGCGCAAAGAAAGTGTACCAGTTTGAGATTCTGCCAAAACCACCAGAGTCTCGCCCAGACTCTACTCCATGGCCAATGTGGCCAGCGATACTGCGCACTTCAACCTCGCAAGAGGAAGGCTGCGAGCGCAGATGGTGTATTAGCACTAAAGAGATTATTGGCAAAGACTCAAAGGTTAGCTCTATTAAGTGCGTAGAAGTAGAGTGGCAAAAAGATGACGCAGGCAGATGGCAGATGAGCGAGGTCGCTGGCAGTGAGTTTGAGATTAAAGCAGACCTAATCCTCTTAGCCATGGGATTTGTGCATGTTGAACATGAAGGAGCAATCGAGAGCCTTGGCACCAAACTTGATAACCGCGGAAATATAGTCGTAGATGAAAATTTCCACTCAAACATCGAAGGAGTCTTCTCCGCAGGCGATAGCGTCCTCGGCGCATCGTTAGTGGTCAAAGCAATCTCCACCGGCCGCAAAATGGCAGCAGCGATTGATGCTTGGTTGCGGGATAAATAGGAATGTTTAACGCTAATGGCGCTAAAGGATAAAAGATATTTTACAAAGGTGACGCTCCTAACGGAGCTAGAGAGGTTATTATCCTTCGGAGTTACAAAGGTTCTATCCCTACGGAATTTTATAGAGACCTTGCTTCGTAGAAGCACTATCTTCGTAAGGCCACGTTTCCTAATACGACTCTGCCGTAAATGCTCCATCGGAGCAAACCCTTTGTAGAAAAATGACATGTAACAAACAGATTAGCACCGTTAGGTGCGATACCTTAATTGTATGCGTTAAAGCAGCGGGGAATTAGTTGTTAGTGGTAATCAACCAACCATTAACAGCTAACTCAATCTCTATTTTCAAAATGCACAAAATCTATCAAAAAGACAGCGCCTAATAGGATTGCTTTCTTTTGGGTCTCTAGCTCTTTTGGGTAGACGACTCCAAAATTGTCAGCGTCTGTTGCCATTTCTGTTAGAAGACCTGAGAATTTCTTTGTTATCTTTCCAATCTCTCTATGGTCTTGGATGATGTTGAATGTCCATGGATGCAGGATTGGGCCAAATAGAGAGAAAATCTCTCTGCCGCTATTGTCGTAGATTTTGTAGTTGCGCCTTAGGACTGAGAACTCCCTTACAACCTTTCCAAGCAGTCTGTCCTGTGCGTCGTAGATTGATATCTCTCGAAAGTAGAATCTAAACGGGCTTTTGAGCTTCAAAACGATTTGCTTTGCGTTGTCGTAGATATTCATCTCAAAAGGACGCCACGCCTTCAACCACATCCTGATGAGCATATTACCTTTAACCTCTGCCGCGAAGTAGAGCTCTCTGCCATCTTGTGTTGAGATTGCATATTTGTTCTTCGTTTCAAACCCAGTTAGAATTTCTCCCCATTCTTTTTTCTGGTGAATCATCAGAGAACTTGTGTTGTTTAGTGAGTCCATTATTTTCTTGCTCCTTTAGTTGCAGCTTAGACTGGAAGTATTCACTTTATAGAATCTCGCTTGTTTTGTAAATAGGTATTTGCAAATTGGAATCAAATTAAGCATTCGTGGCTAAAAAATAAGTTGTTTAATTCCGTTTCGTTTGCGTCTTCTACGCTACGTAAAACTCAGGACAACTGCAACTGCTCGCCGTAAAATTTGTACGTCATGTCCAGTCGCTGTAAAACTCGGGACAGCTACAACCGGCCGAAGGCCGAACGCAGGAGTCCCAGTTTTACTCTTGATGTTTTGGGTTGGGAGTGTAGAATTAGAGCTCAAGGGTTAGCTCAAGGGTGTTCAAATGTTTGGTTCTTAAGGAAAGGCGAAAGAATGAATTATGCAGTAATAATGGCAGGTGGGACTGGGAAAAGGCTTTGGCCGCTTAGTAGGAAATCTCACCCGAAACAGGTGCTAAAACTTATCGACGGTCAAACACTCTTGCGTAAGTGCTATCACAGGCTTACTCCAACATTTGACAATGAGCATATAATCGTTCAATGTAACGGAGAGTTTACCGAGTTGGTCCAAAAAGAGCTTCCCGAACTCGCCGCTGAAAATATTATTGCAGAACCTGCCGTGCGCGATACGGCTGCGGCGATTGGTCTTGCCGCTAGTGTGATTTCCAAGAGAGACCCCAGCGCAACAATGCTCGTCGTTACAGCAGACCAAGTTATCGAGCCAATCCATGATTTTAGCTCGGTTGCCTCTGATGCGATTGAATATGTAAATAAAAATACGGACTCGCTTTTAACTTTCGGAATCAAGCCGACCTCGCCGAGTAGCCAGTTTGGTTACGTTGAGTATGGAGAGTGTGTTAAAACGTTTGATTCTGGTAACGCTGTTTGCAAGGTGAACTCGTTCAAGGAAAAGCCAGACGCTGAGACTGCCAAGCGTTATATTGCTACTGGCAATTATAACTGGAACTCTGGAATGTTTGCTTGGAAAGCCAAGACTATCTTAGAGCGTCTCTTCGTGAATCTGCCCGATATGAAGGCACCGCTAGTTAAGATTGCAGACGCTTGGGATACTCCGCAGAGAAATAGCGTTTTGGAGTCAGAGTTTCTAAACATTCCCAAAATAAGCATTGATTATGCTGTTATGGAAAAAGATGACAAGGTTTACTCAATCAAGCTCGATGCTGATTGGCTTGATCTTGGCTCGTTTGAGGCTCTTAGAGAAATTTTGGATTCTGATGAGAATAGTAATATCGTAGCCGCTGCTAAGAGTGAGCTTCTAGATTGCAAGGATAGCATCTTTGTTACAGAGGATGACGGGCATATAATCGCTGCTATTGGGGTTGAGAATTTAATTGTCGCCCATAGCAAGGATGCAACTCTAATCTGCCCAGCAGGCGAATCTGGCAGGCTAAAAGAGCTTCTAGAGAAAATCGAGAAAAACGGTGGATTGCAGCATCTATAAATAGTAGTGTCGAAAAAAACAGAGCTTGGAATAAATGAAATATCTAGCTATTGATTATGGTGGAAAACGTACTGGCGTTGCGATTTGCGATGAGTTTGAGATAGTCGTCTCGCCTTATAAGATTCTCCAAAGCGATGCGCAGCTTGTTAGCTCGCTTGCGAAGATTATCAAAGAAGAGCAGATTGAAGAGATTGTCGTTGGTCTTCCATACAATATGGACGGTAGCGAGGGGCCGCAGGCAAAAAAGGTACGCGAGTTTACCAAGGAGTTAGCTAAGGTTACGGAAAAAAAGATTCACTTCCAAGACGAGCGGCTAAGTAGTTTTGCGGCTAAGGATATGCTAAGCCCAGCCGAGCTTGGTTGGCGCAAGCGTAAAAAACTTTTAGACGCAGTCGCCGCAGCGAATATTTTGAGGGCTTTTTTAGACAATGAATAATGATGTAAAACAAAACACTTTCTTTGCCAATTCAGAGGATGAGTTTGCAAGGGCGGCTCTTGATATATTTCTTGCTCGAGCCCAAAAAGCAATCAAGCAAGAGGGCGTTTTTAATGTCGCAATCTCTGGGGGTAATTCTCCCATTGTTTTCTTTAAAGCTCTATCCGAGGTTAAAAATACAGATGGATTCAGATGGGAAAGTGTTCATTTGTTCTGGGTGGATGAGCGGTGCGTCTCAATAGATTCTAGTGATAGTAATTACAAAGTAGCGTATGACATTTTTATCTCTAAGGTTGATTTGCCAAGTGCAAATGTTCACAGAATAAAAGCAGGCGAGCATGGGCCACTAACGGCTGCGCAGCTTTATAAGGAGGAGATTGAAAATCATTTCAATCTAGACCAAGACCAAACACCTGTCTTTGATTTAATCCTTCTTGGTATGGGCGACGACGCGCACACAGCGTCACTCTTCCCGGAGAATAAAGTGCATGATATCAAAGGCGAGATAGTAATGCCTGTCTTTCTCTCGCAGGGCAAACTAGACAGGGTAACCATTAGCGCAGATGTCATTCAAGCCGCAAAAGAGATAGTAGTTTTGATGAAACCAAAATCAAAATATCAATTACTAGAGACCCTCCTCGGCGCAGATGTAAACGAAAGGAAATATCCAATCCAATACCTTTGGCCAGTTTTGGGAAAAGTTACGTGGATTGTTGGATAGGCTATTTTTTAACACAGGAGATACAAAAGAAACCGATTTTACCATGAGTGCGCCAAGAAAAGCTAATGTAAGCAAGCTGGACAATCCAGCACGGTCAAAGGCTAGCCACCAGACCGGAACGGAACCGAGCGTATGGGGAGGTAACGAGCCATGCGAAGCCTCGGGAAAGGTGTTTGTCAGCCACAATGCGAAAGCGTGAAGGTATATGAGCCTTGAAATAAAATTTATTACACTGGGTCAAGGATTTCATGGTCTGGAAACCAGTATCGGTATGTATGTTAAAGGCGAGTGCATAACCGACGTGTCGGGGTCTAAGTCCGTAGCGGGCAAACGAACTGTTTACATTGGAACTTGGGAGAACCGAATCGCTCCTAACGGAAGCAGCCAAGGAGCTGGAAAAAAGTAACGCGGCTGTATGGCGTTT
>WGDE01000093.1 GCA_015493385.1 Phycisphaerae bacterium | reverse complement strand
GCTACAGGTTC
This sequence comes from Phycisphaerae bacterium, assembly GCA_015493385.1. GTDB lineage: Bacteria > Planctomycetota > Phycisphaerae > Sedimentisphaerales > Sedimentisphaeraceae > S145-28. The sequence continues at coordinate 12,686 of WGDE01000093.1, read as the reverse complement.
TTATTCAACTGCGCAGCGTAACATTATGAATGCTGAGTTTGGTCAGATGAGAGCGGAGATTGACAGGGTTGCATCTGATACAAAGTTTAATGGCATTGCAATGCTTGATGGTTCTACTGCATCTGTTGCAATTCACGTTGGTTCAAGCACTACTATCAATATATCAGGTGTTGATCTAAGCAGTGATAGTACAGCTGCATCAGGTCATTTAAATGAAGGCCTTACTGTTGGAACAGATGGCGTTGGCGATCTTAATATTAGTACTGCAGCTGGAGCAGCAACAGCACTAGCAAGCCTTACAAAAGCTATCACTAACAAAGATGCTAGTCGTGCAGCATTCGGTTATTCAATGAACCGTCTTGAAAGTACAGTGTCTATTCTTGGTATTCAGATTGAAAATCTTCAAGCATCAGAGTCTCGTATTTCAGACGTTGACGTTGCGACAGAGATGGCAAATATGACTAAGAATCAAGTTCTTACTCAAGCTGGTGTGTCAATGTTATCTCAGGCAAACGGAATGCCTCAGATGGCTCTATCACTTCTTCGCTAAGTGATTTTATTAGATTAAATAAAGCCAATCCTGATGATCGGATTGGCCTTCTTTCTCTCTCTTTTCATGGATTTGTATCTGTGGTGGAGGTGCAGGTGTTGATTTGTATTATTGGGGATTACAATGAGTGTAGCTAGTTTGTATAAAGAAACATCAATCACAACTCAGAGCAAAGGAAAGCTTGTTGTGATGCTATATGATGGAGCAATAAAGTTTTTAAAACTTGCTGTACGTGGTATTGAAGAAAATGATTTTGAAGCTCGGAACACGGATGTTCAAAAGGCGATGAAAATCATTGAAGAGCTTAATCTTGTTCTGGATATGGAAGTTGGCGGTGATATTGCACTAAATTTGAGGAAACTCTACAATTTTATGCTTAATCATCTAAACCAAGCCAACACCCAGAATGACAAGGGTATGATTGAGGAAGTTATTGTTATGCTTGAAACTTTAAATGAAGGTTGGAGAGATATAGCTGAATAATCTTTTTCAAGTGATTATCCCCTAATAAAATAAAAAACACCGCTAGTTTTGGGGCGGTGTTTTTTATTGCGCAAAAATAATCTGCGTCATACAATCCGCATTGTTATTTTCATGTAGTATTTGTCAATATTATTGGATTTAATACGACTATTTCTAGGTTAAGTGCCTCTATATCCAAACCGATACATCTAGCGGGAAACTATTTCTAGTATAAAATTTGACAAAGAATAGGGAATGCAAAATGAGTAACAATGAGAAGCTAAATAAACTATTGCAAGCCGCGGCATCAGAGGTTGTGGTTTTGCAACCAGGCTCAAAAGATCGAGCATCAAATTTAACCGATATATTTGCTCAGATATCTCAAGAGATTGGAGATATCTCCCAGATTCCTGATGATATAAAGACTAAAGTAGAGAGTGTAACTTCAGATGCTAAAGTTAAGGCAACTGCAGTCGGTGATGGTTCTAAAGTCGCCGATTATCTCCTAAGGGAGCTTGGTTCTACTATTGACTCACTACAATCTATACTTGACCCAGTGCTTGAGGGGAATCTTTTTGATGAGCTAATCCAAGAGGACATAGTTCAAGAACCAAATCAAGAATTAAATCAAGAATTAAATCAAGATGAATCTAGTTGCGAAGAATCTAGCGAGACAGCCGAAGCAGTTTTGATATCAGAAGAAGACGTTCCTCTAGTTGTTGATTTTGCATCTGAGGCGATTGAGCATATTGAGACTGCAGAGAGCGCCCTCTTAGAGATTGAACAAAATCCAAAAGAGAAAGAGTCAATCAATTGTGTCTTTAGAGGTTTTCACACTATAAAAGGTATGGCTGGGTTTCTAAATCTCACAGAGATTGGCTCTCTGGCCCATTCAGCAGAAAACCTTCTTGATATGGCAAGAAATGATGAGATAGAGCTGGTTGGTGCAACTATGGATGTTGTATTTGAGGCTCTTGATATGCTCAAGAAAATGGTGGCATATCTTCTTGAATGTGTTGAGGCTGGCAATCCTGTTGAGCCACAACAAGGTTTGGAAAACATACTTTCCCACCTTGAAGCTTGTAAGGAGGGCACTCTCGAATCCACAGGCGAAAAAGCTTCTCAAGAAGCCACTCCAAGCGAAAGTATTCCTTTTGATGACGCCGAAGAGGGTTCAGAGAAAAACTCAGAAGATAATGATGTAGAATCTACGCAAGAAACAGAAGCTAAAAAAACTAGTGAAGGCGATACTGTAGTATCTAATGAGCATCCAAAGGCTAAAAAGTCTCTCGCTAATGATGAGAAGATAAAAGTTAGTATGGAAAGGCTTGACAACTTAGTGAATATGGTTGGTGAGTTAGTTATTGCTCAGTCAATGGTTTCTCAGGAAGCAGCTACTTCAGTTGCGCCAGAGCATCCACTAAACCAAGTTGTGTCACATCAAGGCAAGATTGCTCGTGAGCTACAAGAGCTCGCTATGATGATGAGAATGGTTCCGATTCATGGTGTGTTCCAAAAGATGGCAAGGCTTGTTAGAGATCTTTCAAGAAAGACAGGCAAGAAGATAGATTTTGTAACTGAGGGTGAAGAGACAGAACTTGATAGAATTGTAGTGGATCAAATTGCCGATCCTCTCATACATATGATTCGCAACTCTGTTGACCATGGCGTTGAGTCTGCGCAGGATAGAGAAGCGGCAGGCAAACCTGCGATTGGTAGAGTTTGTCTAAGGGCATACCATCAAGCAGGAAGTATCATAATTGAGATTCAAGATGATGGTAGAGGCTTGGATAAAGAAAAGCTTCTTGCTAAAGCTATCGAGAAGAATATTATCTCCCCTAGCGACGACTTATCCGACCAAGATATCTTTAAGCTTATATTTGCACCAGGCTTCTCAACAGCTGAGCAGGTTACAGCAGTTTCTGGTAGAGGCGTTGGTATGGATGTAGTGAAAAAGAATATTGAGTCTCTAAGAGGTAAGATTGATATTGTTTCTGAGCAGGGCAAAGGGACTACATTTACAATCAAATTGCCTCTAACACTTGCAATTATCGATGGCCAATTAGTTAGAATTGGTGACCAGACATATATTATTCCGATTGTTTCTATCGACTCATGCTTGAAGCCAAACCCTGATCAGGTAACTACAATTAATGGTCAGGTTGAGATGGCGCAGGTACACAATGAATTGTTACCGATTGTTCATCTAAACGAGCTATTCAATGTTCAGGCAGATTACGAGAGCCCTAAAGATGCAAGTCTCGTGGTTGTTGAAGAAGAAGATAGACGTGGTTGCTTAATGGTAGACGAAGCGCTCGGGCAGCAACAGGTTGTGATTAAGAGTCTTGGTGAGGGAATAGGTAAAATTAAAGGTATTGCTGGTGGAGCTATTCTTGGCAATGGCAAAGTAAGCCTGATTCTTGATGTGTTAGGTTTGCTAGAAGTTGCTTGGAGTTGATTTATTGATTTACTAGAGCAGGATGAAATTAGAAAGCCATTGATATGGCTTGCCTACAACAGCATTCTCTCTGGATCGTCGTTGTAGGCGAGTTTTTAATGGATTGATGCTCAATTCCTTGTTAAGGCTTGCGGCAGTTGCGTCGATTAAAGAATATCAAATTACTCTAGTATTATAGTGGGGGCGTTAATGAGTATTGTAGCAGACAATGAAATCGTACTAAAAGATAAAGAATTCCGAAGAATTGGTACGCTTGTCTATAAGTATTGCGGCATTACCTTAAATGAGGGCAAGAAAGAACTTGTTAGAGCCAGGCTTGCCAAGAGGCTTAGACATCTAGGCTTGTCGTCATTCGATAGTTATATTGATTTTGCAACTAAAGATACAAATGGAGCAGAATTTATATCGTTGATTGATTCTATTTCTACCAACCTAACAAGCTTCTATCGTGAGAAACAGCATTTCGATTATCTTACAAGTGTTTGCCTGCCAGCTCTTGAAAAACGCAAGACTCAATTAGGCAAGAAGCGCATTCGTATCTGGAGCGCCGGTTGTTCTTCCGGAGAAGAACCTTATACTATAGCTTTGACTCTCTTGGATTATTTTAAAGATAAAAGCGGTTGGGACATAAAAATATTAGCAACCGATATATCGACTAAGGTATTAGAGTCTGCTCAGAAGGGCATGTACACAGCAGATAGAGTTGCGCCAGTCCCAACAGATCTTAAGAATCGTTATCTCACCAAACAAAAGCTTGGTCCTGATATGTATTATCAGGTTAAGCCACAAGTGAAAAATATGATTTTCTTTGCAAGATTAAATCTCATGGAGCAATGGCCGGTAAAGGGTCCGCTTGATGTTATTTTTTGTAGAAATGTGATGATATATTTTGATAAGCCGACTCAGGAGAAGCTTGTTGGGCGTTATTGGCAACTGATAGAGGATGGAGGGCTTTTATTTACAGGCCACTCAGAATCATTGACTGGAATAGAGCACAAATTTAAATTTGTACAACCAACAGTCTATGAAAAATAAAGGAATGAGTTCTGTGAGAAAAAAGATTATTGTAGACATTTCAGACGCAAAGGTGTCAAGAAATAGTGATGATGTTATCGTAACATATTCACTGGGTTCTTGTATTGGCGTTGCATTGTATGACTCAGTTGCTAGGCTTGGAGGCATGCTCCACTATCAGCTTCCTGAGTCTAAAATAGACAAAGAGAAAGCACAGAAGAATCCATTTATGTTTGCTGATACTGGCATGTCTTTATTAATCAATAAATTGATTGAGCTTGGCGCTATCAAAAAGAGAATTAAAGTTAAGATTTGTGGCGGCGCCTCTATGCAAGGTTCTCCAAAGGGTTTTGATATTGGCAATCGCAATCACCTTGCTATAAGAAAAATTCTTTGGAAGAATGGTATGTTTATCGATAAAGAACACATTGGAGGCAATGCTCCTAGAAATATGTATCTTGATATTGAATCTGGAGTTGTTAGCGTTAAATGTGGCGCTACGGTGTTAGAGCTCTAGGAGATGTTTTTATTATTGGCTAAGAAAGTGATTGAAGGAGTAGTAATATGAGTCTTGCAACAGCAGCTCCGGTAAAAGTATTAATCGTTGATGATTCTGCAATCGTTAGAAAAATCCTAACAGAAGAACTTTCTAAAGACCCTGGGATAGAGGTCGTGGGAACAGCACCGGACCCTTACATTGCAAGAGACAAAATTATTGCCCTAAATCCAGACGTCCTAACGCTAGACGTTGAGATGCCTCGTATGGATGGAGTTACTTTCTTACAAAAACTTATGCCAAGTAGACCGATGCCAGTTATTGTCTTAAGTTCACTAACGCCAAAAGGCGGCAAGACTGCAATGGCAGCGATAGATGCCGGAGCTTTCGATGTTATGTGTAAGCCGGGCGGTTCGTTCTCAGTTGGAGATGCCTGTATTGAATTAAAGCAAAAGGTCAAGGCGGCATCTAAAGTTAAGATGGCTCCAGTGAAAAAGCAACCATCTAAGCCTGCGCAGGTTCATAACTACTCTGCTATGGTCGAGACAACCCATAAAATCTTCGCAATAGGTGCATCAACCGGTGGAGTTCAGGCTCTGACAGCAGTCCTACAAACAATGCCAGCAAATGTTCCAGGAACAGTTATAGTCCAACATATGCCGGCTCATTTTACAACATCATTCGCACAGAGACTAAATGATATGTGCCAGCCTATGGTAAAAGAAGCTCAAGATGGAGATACCATCACACCGGGTAAAATTCTTCTAGCACCAGGCGGCTTCCATATGATGGTAAAGAGAAGTGGTGCAAACTATTATGTCTCTATTCAAGACGGCCCAAAAGTATGCCGCCAAAAACCAAGTGTTGATGTACTTTTTAAATCAGTAGCTAGGTATGTTGGTGCTAATGCGGTTGGGGCAATCCTAACTGGTATGGGCAATGACGGTGCCGAAGGTCTCCTAGAAATGCGCAACGCCGGAGCTAGCACTATCGGTCAAGATGAGAAGAGTTGCGTTGTTTATGGAATGCCTAAAGAGGCCGCTAATATTGGTGCCTGCGAACATGTTGTCTCACTGGATAACGTCGCCAAAGAAATGTTGAAACTCGCATAAGCTACAAATTCTGAAAACCTTTTCAACTGCTTTAACGCAAAAGACTAGAAGCTTTTCATGGTGAATAGGGTTGCAGTTAAAGTAGTTGAATTTGTCGTTGTAGTTGAAGCTATTTGGAATCTGTTTTTTTCTCAGTATTCTCTTGTGGCTTATTTTGTTTTACCTTGTATCTGGCATCCATAAGTTCGAGTTGCATCTGTTCGTCTGCTAGCCTTGCTTTGTCTATAAGCAATTTTCTATCTGGCTTTTGATATGCATCTAGTTTGAAGTTCCAGCTGTACGAATCAACTCTGTTTGGGTTGAATAGGTTCTCGAAGATATCGAATGGGAATAAATCGTGCAGTGGTCGTTTTAACGCGATGTTTTTGTGTAGTGAATTATATCCTTCCTTCTCGATGCGCACCCTGTAAGTGCCGTACCATTTGAAGTTTACCGTAACTGGGGAGTTTCCAATTTCTTCATCGTTTAGTATTACAAGCCCACCTTGTGGTTCGGTGTTGATAGTTAATTCTCTCTCAACGCAACCTGAGAGTAAGACAGTAGTTAAAGAAAATATTAATATCGCACGAAGTCTTAGCCTATTACTCATCTCTACGATTCCTTTTTTTGCAGTAAGTGCTGGTAAAGCAGTGTTTATAAATCCATTTTGCAGTAGATTAACACTCAAGCGGCTACAAATCAATATAAATAGCCATTATTGCGGTATCTGAGCCACAAAAGACTGGTAAAATCAGCACGCAAATATATAATGGGCATCTAAATTATGTGTAGTGACAAAGGATTAGTTCCTGCTGGAACTGTTTTAGCCCAGCAGAGCAAGCTTTGTGTTAACGAGAATTACGATATTAGTTTGGTTAAAAAATGAAAATCTCCATAGAATGGCTTAAAGATTATGTGGATATAGATTTATCAGCTCAGCAGGTGAGCGATATTCTAAGCGATCTAGGGTTTCCACTTGAGGGAATTATTAAAACTGACAATGGCGATGTAATCGATGTTGAGATTACTAGCAACAGAGGCGACTGCCTAAGCTATATCGGCGTTGCGCGTGAAATAGCAGTAGTAACGGGAAAGAAGCTCAAAGTTCCAGAGATTACTCTAGACTATATGGACAAGGAAGTCTCCGAGTTTGTTGATGTCTCTATCACTGAGCCGTCACTGTGTAATCGCTATTGTGCAAGATACATTGAGGGCGTAAAAGTTGGCCCATCTCCAGATTGGATGAAACGTCGTCTAGAGTCCGTTGGTCTGCGCAGTGTGAATAATGTTGTCGACGCTACAAACTATGCAATGCTAGAGGTTGGCCAGCCACCGCACGCATTCGACTACGACAAGCTAAGCGGCGAGCGTATTGTTGTGCGCAAAGCTATTGTAGGCGAAGAGCTCACATCGATAGACTCAACCAAATGCAGGCTCACCTCTGAGATGCTCGTGATTGCAGATGAAAGCGCCCCAGTAGCGATTGCTGGTGTTATGGGCTCTCTAGATACAGAGGTCAGCGAAACTACCACCAATATTCTACTAGAGGAAGCGCATTTTGCACCTGTTAGTGTAAGGACTACCGGTCGCGCACTTGGGCTAAACTCTGATGCAATGTTCCGTTTTGAGCGGTATGTTGATGTTGAGCAGATAGAGTTTGCATCTAAAAGAACCGCCCAGCTAATCCAGCTAGTCGCCGGCGGAAAAATCGCCAAGGGAGCGGTTGATAGCTACCCAATAAAAGCGAGCAAGCCTCAGGTAACGATGAGGCTAGAGAGGCTAAACAAGTTAATCGGTATCGAATACGATAGCGGCGAGATTGAAACTATCTTCAACAGGCTTGGCTTTGACTGCGATTATAACAGTGATACAAAAGTCTTTACCGCTAACTGCCCAACCTGGAGGCACGATATAACCCGCGAGGTAGACCTAATCGAAGAGGTTGTCAGAGTCTGCGGTTACGACAGAATTCCAACCGAGAAGAAAATCAATATTGAGGTTGCTCCGGTAGACAAGCGCCACAGAGTCGTGAAAAAAATCGGCGCATTCCTAAATTCCTGCGGTTTTTTTGAGACAATCAACGTCACCTTCACAGACGATAAAACTGCCAAAATCTTCACAGAATGCGGCGCTGATGGGCATATGGGTGTTAAAGATGTTACGAGGAAAAGCGCAAACCTCTTGCGTCAGACCCTTATAAGCTCACTGTGTTCAAATATGCAATCAAACTACAACGCAAGAAACACAAATTGCAAGCTCTTTGAGGTTGCTGATACATTCGAGATGGACGCAGAAGCTCTTTGCGAAAAGACAAAAGTCGCTCTAGTCTGTGATAGCGAGCTTAGATTCCTGCGCGGAGCGTTTGAAGGTTTAGTCCGTTCGTTGGATAAATCTGCGGTTGTCAAGTTCGCCCCAGCCAATATTTGTTGGGCTAGCGTTGGAGCTGAAGTTTTTATTAACGACAAAAAAATCGGCGTTGCCGGTATTGTCAACGACGCGGTCAGAAAAGCGTACGACTTTAAAAATGTCGCCCCGACCGCTTTAGAGGTAGACCTAGAAGCTCTTATAGAAATTGAAGGTGGTGAGTTTAAGATAGACCACCTACCAAAATTCCCGTCTATTGAGAGAGCTCTATCCATTATTGTTGATGAGCCAGTAAGCTGGACAGAAATTTCTGATGCCGTTTCCAAAGTAGCTCCAAAAGAACTTGAAAAACTCAGCTACATTGATACGTATCGTGGAAAACAGATTGCTTCAGGTAAAAAGAGTGTAACTCTATCACTACTATTCCGTGATGAAGATGGAACTCTTACCCATGAAAGGGTAGACTCTCTTGAGTCTCCTATTGTCAAGAGCTTGAATTCTCATATTGGTGCCGAAATAAGAACTCTCTAACATTGGCGCAGCTGCTTGGATACAGCCGAAAAGGTTTGATTTTACCAAGCCGATTTGATATAAAGGGTTGACGAAATTATTAGTTACCTCTGCTGTGTTCGTGATGCGAGTTTTATTTGGAGAGCCGATGAGTTTACCCAGGGAAATTGGTGATCCGCTGGATCAGACATGCCGATTGAATCGGACCTCTGGACACGGTGACTGGTTGCCCACTTTAAAATACTGGGTTCTTGCAACAGCTCCCACACGGCATTTGTGGAGGTAACATACAAACTAGAAGGGCGCTACCGAAAAGGTAGCGTCCTTTTTTTTGTCAACGCAAACGATGTAATAAAACAGATTTCAAAAAACTGTAGTTGCAAATTCAACTGTATTAACGCTAAAGACGCAATTCAAGCCCTCCAACTTCATTAACTTCAAGCTATTTATTGTGAAAAAACTTTTAGTCTTTAGCTTCCCTTGCGTTAGAAAGTTAGTTTGTCTGCCAAAATGGATTTTTAGAGGTTTCCTAAATATTGATGCATAAAGAGTCGATAAAAGGAAAATGTTGTAAAGATATGTAGAAGAGAGATAATTTAACTATGGGGAAAAAATGAAAACACCATTAGTAGGTATTGTCGGTCTTGGTTATGTCGGTTTGCCATTAGCACGTGAGTTTTGCAAGGGTGGGGCTAGAGTTTTAGGTTTTGATGTGAACGAGAAAAATGTCAAGCGTATAAACTCTGGCAAGAGCCCACTAAAACACATACCTCACGCCCAGATCAAAGAGATGGTAAAAAGCGGCCAATTCAAGGCTACCACAAATATGCGTGAGATGAAAAAGCCTGACGCTATTTTGATATGTGTTCCAACCCCTCTAACAGAGAGCCGCGAGCCAGATATGACTTACGTAGAGCAGACTTGCGAGACAATCTCTAAATATATGCGCAAGGGCCAGCTAATCGTTCTTGAGAGTACCACCTATCCAGGTACAACAAGAGAGCTTATGCTTCCAATCTTAGAGAAGAGCGGCTTGAAGGCCGGCAAGGATTTCTATCTTGCCTATTCGCCAGAACGTGAGGATCCGGGGAACAAGAGTTTCCAAACATCAACAATCGCCAAGGTTGTAGGTGGTTTTGATAAGGCATCGCTTGAGAGGGCGCTTGAGATTTATAAATATGCAATTGATAAACTCGTTCCAGTCGATTCCTGTGAGGTTGCAGAAGCAGCCAAGATTTTGGAAAACACTTATCGTTGTGTAAATATTGCGATGGTTAACGAGCTCAAAAAACTATTCGATCGTATGGGCATTGATGTGTGGGAGGTTATCCGCGCAGCCAGCACAAAACCGTTCGGGTTCCAAGCGTTTTATCCAGGTCCTGGTCTTGGCGGTCACTGTATTCCGATTGACCCGTTCTATCTAACATGGAAAGCGCGTCAGTATGGAATGCCAACAAAATTTATCGAGCTTGCCGGTGAGATTAATACAGATATGCCTCACTATGTAATCGAGAGGACTATGGCAGCCTTGAACACAAAGAAGAAGAGTTTAAACGGTTCTAAAGTTCTCGTTCTTGGCTTGGCGTATAAGAAAGATATTGACGATGTACGTGAGTCCCCATCGCTAGAGCTTATCGAGCTTCTAATAGATAGTGGAGCAAAAGTTGATTATAACGACCCATACATCCCAGCCACACACAAAATGCGCAAGTACGACTTAAAGATGAAGAGTAAACCGCTCACCGCAGCGATGCTCAAGAAATACGACTGCGTTTTAATCGCCACAGACCACAGTGATTATGACTATAAGTTCATAGTCTCCAACGCGCAGCTAGTAGTAGACACAAGAAACGCCTGCAAAAATGTCAGAGCTGGTAAAAAGAAAGTGTTTAAAGCATAAGGGAAACCCTTACGCTACCAAAACAGATTAACAAAAAAGGGCAGTCAAATCTTGACTGTCCTTTTTTATTTTAACGCGGTATCGCAAGTTACCCGACGTGAAATAGTGCATCATTAGCCGTCTTCGCTTTCAAGACCTTTATATTCATCCTCTTCAAGCTTCATGGTAAATAGGTTTTCTGAAGTAAAACTATATAGATCGAGTAATACTCAAACCCTAACAAGTTGCATTAATGGTTCGAAAGAATGCAGAGCAGCTTTTCGACCAGATGCTTCTTCCATGGTTACGATTATATTCTTTTCTAACAATACTCTCGTGAATCTGGCGGCACTTGCTGCTGGGATTCCACTATTTGTTGTAAACCTATTATTTCTAAATACCGGATTTGTAAACATGAAATCTAGTGCATTTACGCTCCACTTTGAAGAAAGTGTATCCGCGAAGACCGTTTTCATTTCTTCGTAAAGTGTTCTTATTTCTTCGGCAATTGAAAGGTTTTTTATAGCTTGTTGTTCAACGGCTTCAAGAAAGAAAGAGCACCAGCCTTCCCAGTCACCAAATTCAGACACTCTTCTCATTGTATCAATGTAAAGATCTTTGTTTTCTTCTAAATATCCACTTATATAGAAGTGAGGTGCAGATATTGTTTTGGCCCTCCAGAGCATTAATGTTATTAACATACGCCCAATACGTCCATTTCCATCTTTAAATGGGTGCAATGATTCAAACTCAACATGTGCAATACCGGTTTTAATCAATGGATGATACGTAGAGTTGTTTATGTAGTGGAATAGTTTATCCAGACCTTCTCCGAGCTTTTCTGGAGAGATGGGGACGAACAGTATCTTTTTCTTTAATTTGTCAGCCAGATAGTTTTGCTCGTTCTTAAATTCACCAGGCGATTTTGAAGCACCGCGACCAAAAGATAATAGTCCTTGATGGATGCTCTTGAGTAAGGACTGGGATAGTGGATAGCCATCTTCGATAGCTTGTTGTGTTGCCATCAATGTTCTTTGGTAGAGAAAAGTTTCAATAACTTCTGTTCTCACATTTGTATTGTTTTCTGTCTCAAAATTTTGATCAGCTTCATATTTAAGAATTTCATCCATGGTACTAATCGTACCTTCCATTCTTGAGGATATCACTGCTTCTTGGCTACGTAGTGGAGCTAGTAGTATTTCACTGTTGTGCATGTTCTTTAACATCTGGTCATACCGAGCTACGGCATCCGTTGCTCTCAGTAACGGGTCTAGAAACTTTTCATAATTCAAGCTATTTGGAGGAAATTTGTCATAATGATAATTGATAGCATTATTTTCTAGATCTATTTTCATTTTGTCCCTTTTGAGATTGTTGAAGATAATTGCGAGTATTTTAACATCAAGACGAGTAGGTGTCAATATTTCCGGAAATATGAGAAACAAACTGCGTAGGCATTAACAAATTCACATCAAAACACGTAGATGTTAATATTCTTGGAAATATGAGAGACAAATAGGTTAGGCACTAACAAATTCACATCAAAACAGTTTTGCCAACTTACAGGGCAATCTCCCCGACCAACCTAGCCTTGCTCAAAAGAACAGCAGGGCACCCACACAGGTACTAGCCATATTTCAATTTCAAATAATTCTTTTGACCGTGAAGAGCATGAAGGCAATGAAGATGCCTCAAAAGGGGGCTGCGCGGATCGATATTTTGGGGTGGTTGTGGCTTCCCGAAAATGGGTAGGCTGCCCCCAATTAAGCACTCAGATTTCCTTTTTGTATTGCAATTGATGATTATCGCTATGTTTAGCGAGGAATCTCTGCGAAAAAAAAATTGGCTAATCAGAGGATATT
>WGDE01000092.1 GCA_015493385.1 Phycisphaerae bacterium | reverse complement strand
GGACAACTATATTAGTTATAGGTCAAGAAAAACTATAGCTAATAATACTTGCCACAGGCACAAATTTAGATTAAGTATATATGTATGAAATGCCCTGTCTGCAAAACTGAAGAGATGATTATTCTTGAGCTTAAGCAAGTCGAGATTGACTACTGCCCTTCGTGCGCAGGCATTTGGCTTGATGAGGGAGAGATTGAATTGCTCTGGGACCCTAACAATACAGAAGGCGTAAAGGATTACATTGCAAATCTTCCAGAAGCTAAAGGCATCAAGGAAAAAAAACGCAAATGCCCAATCTGCAACAAAACTATGTTCAAGGCATTGATCGGTGAAGAAAAAAAAACGCTCATAGATAAATGCCCCAAATCTCACGGTATCTGGCTAGATGCCGGCGAACTCGAAGAAATCCTATCAAACGCTAAGAATAAAGACTCTAATGTTATAGAATTATTGAGAGATATGTTTGGTTCATCTGAATCTGAAACTTTTTAAGGAGAAGAGTAAATGCTACCGCTATACATTATCATTGGAATTCTAGTAATAGTTGCCGTTGTCGTAATTGGAATGTACAACTCACTTGTCGGCCTGCGCAACCAAGTTAAAAACGCATGGAGCCAGATTGACGTGCAGCTCAAACGTCGCCACGACTTAATTCCAAATCTAATTGAGACGGCTAAAGGCTACATGAAACATGAGCAAGAAACACTACAAAATGTGGTCAATGCAAGAAGTAGAGCAATGGGCGCAGGCAACGTCGATGAGCAGATTGCCGCCGAAAAACAAGTTGACAACACCATGAGCAAATTTATGCTAGTCGTTGAAAATTATCCAGACCTCAAAGCAAACGAAAATTTCTTAAGCCTACAAGAGGAACTCAGTAGCACAGAAAACAAGATTGCATTTTCTCGTCAGGCGTATAATGACCAAGCAATGTTTTTCAACAACAAGATACAAATGTTCCCTTCCAATATAATAGCCGGTATGTTTAACTTCAAAACATCAAACTACTATGAATTGGAAAATGAGACAGAAAGACAAGCCCCTAACGTAAAATTCTAAACCCTTTTTGTATTAATATGTTAGGCTCTGCAATCTTCAATGTGGGAATTAATCCGAGCAAATAAACGCAAGTCAATAATACTCATGGCAATCATGGGATCACTTCTCATTGCGCTTGGCTATGCGATAGGCTACGCTTATGCAGGTGAAATAGGCGCCCTGATTGGGCTTGCCGCCGCGGTTGGAATTTGGATTATTCAAAGTCTGATTGCATATTTTGCAGGCTCAAAAATCCTACTTGCAACAAGCCGCGCAAGTCTAATTCAAAAAGATATGCACCCACAGCTTTACAATATTGTCGAAGAGATGAAAATAGCGGCAAACCTGCCATACATGCCCAAGATTTACATTATCCCAGAACAAACTCCAAACGCGTTTGCTAGCGGAACAAACCCAAAAAACTCTACAATAGCCGTAACCGCAGGGCTTCTTGCAAAGCTCAACCGTGATGAATTGCAAGGTGTCATAGCACATGAAATGAGTCACATTCTAAACCGTGATATCTTGTTTATGACCTATGCAGCAACCATGTTAGGTACGATTGTATTAATCTCAGAAGTGTATGTTAGAACGTTCTTTTTTACTGGCTCAAGCTCAAGACGCCGATATTCTAAGCCATCAGGTTCAAACATTTACATGATTATTATTCCACTACTATTGGCAATCCTATCTCCAATCATTGCGCAGCTGCTATACTTTGCAATATCACGTAAACGTGAATATCTAGCCGATGCCTGCGCGGTGAGACTAACCCGCTACCCAGTAGGTTTGGCAAGTGCGTTAGAGAAGATATCTCACGGCGCAAGAAGTGGAGGAGATTTAGATGACAATAAAATAACAAGGCCTCTCTACATCTCAGATCCAAAGCAAGAAAGTTCAGCACTATCTAGCCTTGGCTCAACACACCCACCAATCCACAATAGAATTGCAATCTTACAAAAACTCAGCGGCTCTGTTGGTTTCTCTAGCTACCAAAGGGCATACTCAAAGATAAACTCGAAGAAGTGCGACTTTATGCCAGCCTCAGCCCTAAAAGAAAAAGATTTAAAAGTAAGGCAGGCTAGCGCAAGACCTGAGAAATCCGTTGATCAAAAAACACAGGCAAGACAAGTTGGCGATATGATTATGGCTGCCAACAGTTTTGCATTCATTCAGTGCCAATGTGGAATGAAAATAAAATTGCCGCCAAGTTACGATAAACCGCAAGTTAGATGCCCAAGATGCAAAACCATTCACTCAGTCCCTACAGCAGAAATGGCAGGCATACTAGCAGGGTTAAATGCTGCCAAAGGCAAAAACGAGCCGAGCCAAGCAGCAAGAAAACCAAAAATCTACACCTACAAACGACGCGCATCCGGCGGCTGGGAATCATTCAAGTGCAAATGCGACAACCTCATACAATTATCCCCCGCATTCAAAGGCGACCATATAAACTGCAGCTCCTGCGGAACAAGAGTTAACATTAAAAACTAGAGATTAAGGTTAAACCAATCAAACACTTAGTAGCTTATCTTCTCTAACTTTAATCTTTTCTATCGCATCAAATAGATCCTGAGCATTATTGGCAGTACTTTGAGTGTCAGTCTGCAAACTGCATAAACTTGAGTTGATTTGCGATACGCCAATAGATTGTTCCTTTGAAGCTTCTGTTATTTCTTCTATACGACTAGACACTTCACGTATTTCTTTAATAACGTTTGAAAATTGATCTTGGGTCTGCGATACAAACTTTAAGCCATTGTTGATCTTAGTCGAGGTGTTCTCTATCATTCCAGAGATGTTTTTGGTTGCTTCAGTAGAGCGAATTGAAAGCGACCTAACTTCATCAGCTACAACAGCAAAGCCATCTCCAGCTTCGCCAGCACGCGCAGCTTCCACTGCAGCGTTGAGAGCAAGTAGATTAGTTTGAGATGAAATTCCGTCGATAACTCCAATAACCTTTGATGTTTCTTCGCTTGAATTTGCAATATCGTGCATAGCGTTAGTGAGATTATTCATCGATTCACCAGCCTCCTCAATGACTGATTGCATTGTCTTTACGAGATCTCTAACTCCCTCACAATTTGAAGAGTTATTCTCTATTGTACTGTTAATCTCTTCTATTGCAGCAGAAACCTCCTCTAAGGATGCAGCCTGCTCTGTAGCCTTTTTTGATAGATTATTAGATATACTTATATTTTCTTTGAAGATATCACTTAGCTGACCTACTGCTTTATCAAAGTCCCCTAACATTAGACCAAATTCATCGCCATCTTGTTCTTCTATCGTGAAGGAAAGGTCACCATCCGCGAGTTTATTCGTACAGAGCGACACTTTATTTAGAGGTTTTGTAATCGTCTTTTTGAGAATTAGTAGAATGCTAACAATGATTAAAGAGATTAATATAGCTCCAGATATTGCAAGCTTAATGAATAGAGATCTCATATTTGAAGTAGCTTGATGTTTGACATCTTCTATACCTGCAATTACATTTGTCAAATCTTGTATATAAACCATCACACCTATTTGTCTCTTTGAGTAGTCTAGGATTGGAAAAGATGCAATGCTGTAGTCGCCTTGTCTCATCGAAAAGAAAGTATTAGATCCATTCTCTAATACTGATTCGGTAACCAATTTATCAATAACACTACTTTTAGTTGATGCAGTCTTAACGTATCTATTGGAGATAATTGGATACTTTTCAGTATCATGCAGTTTGGTTGCTATCGGCAATAGATCTATATTCATATATGTTGCAAATAAATCTTCTTTTCGTATCTGGCTTTGCTCAACAACGCTATCAAATGATTCAAGAGATTCACAAGTGCCCAGTTGATCGCCTGATTCATCAACCACAGGAGCAATACCTCTAATAGCAAAACCTCCGC
>WGDE01000091.1 GCA_015493385.1 Phycisphaerae bacterium | reverse complement strand
TAAGTCTCTTTTGGCCGTTGTAATTTTAAATTTCATTTTTATATCTTCAATCTTTGCTGATTCAGTTAATCAAGAGGATGGTCGTATTGTAGAAATTAAAACGGCTGGCAATCTCACAGTTAAAAGATCTCAAATATTGGCAGCAGCCCAATTAAGAGTTGGTGATGTTTTTTCTGAACAAAGAGCTAGAAAAGATACTCAACGTATCGCAAAAATTGATGGTGTGGAATATGCATACTATAATATAGCTCAAGATCCAAAGGGTATTATTCTAAGCTATGTTGTTGTTGAGAAGAATCTGGTACGCGAGATAACATTCAAAGGGAATAAGAAATTTTCAGATAGAACTTTATCTAAAAAATTAGGCTTGTTGCTTGGAGATTATCTTAATGTTTTTAAAGTTGCTCATGCTCGCGAAGTGATTTTAGAAGACTATGATAAAAAAGGCTATGCCTTTGCTAGCGTAGAGTTTGACAAGAAAAGTCTCTCTTCTGGAAAGATTATCTTTACCATTAAAGAAGGCTCTAGGGTAAAGGTAAAAAAAGTTTCTTTTGAGGGCAATAATTCTATAGAGACTAAAGCCCTAAAGAAAGAAATGAAAACTAAGACACGTAGCTTCTTAGTATTTTCTTCGTATCTAACTAGTAAGAAATTAGAAAAGGATATAGAAAAGTTAGAGACAATCTATAAGAGTAAGGGTTATGTTGATGTTACTGTAAGCAAGAAAATCGAATACAATGAGGCTAAAACAAAGGCATACGTAACCTATATAATTAAAGAAGGTCCTGTTTATTATTTGGATAGTTTTACTATAAAAGGCAATAAATTTTTTACAATTGATGAATTGACCAGTAATCTTAAAGGTAAGATAGGTGAACCCTATAGCGCTAAAAAGGTGGAATTTGATATTAAAAAGATACGCAACAAATATCTGAGCAAGGGGTTTGTTGATGTTAAAGTTGGCCTAGAGAGAAACTTTATAGAGCCAAATAAAATCCAGATATTTGTGAATATTACAGAAGGAAATCGTTTCAGGATAGGCCATATTAATATAACAGGCAACTACGATACTAACGGTAAGGTTGTCCGCCGAGTTCTTGATGAACAGCAGTTTGTCCCAGGCAAATGGTACAATGCTGATATCGCGCGTGGGGATGGAAGTGGGTCTCTAGAGAAGGATGTAGCTCGCGCATCTATGAGTGGTGAAGTGTTAATAAGTAGTGTAGATTCAACGCCTAATCAAAAAGATGCAATCGTAAGTATTTCTGAGGGAAGAACCGGTATGATTATGTTTGGTGCTGGTGTAGATTCTTCCAGTGGATTAATTGGCCAGATTGTCTTGGAGCAGAGGAACTTCGATATAACGAATTGGCCAAGCTCTTGGTCTGAGTTTATGAAGGGCGAGTCGTTCAAGGGTGCAGGTCAGACGATGAGGCTTTCATTTGAACCCGGTACTGAAGAAACCAGATTTTCTGCAAATTTCAACGAACCATACCTATTAGATAAACCAGTTGGGCTAAACGTTGGAATATCGAAATTCGTCAGGGGGCGCGATGCCTATGACGAAGAGCGGTTTAAGGCTTATGCTAGTATAACTAGACGTTATGAAGATGGTTGGGAATTTGGTCTTGCAACTAGAGCCGAGAGTGTTGATGTAACAGAGATAGACCAAGATGCCCCAAAAGAAATCAAGGATGATGGGGGTAAAAGCACGCTTTTTGGCTTAAAGGCGAGTGCATCATATAATGCAACAAACAATAAATACAATCCAACAGACGGAAGTGTCTTAGACCTTGCTTATGAACAGGTTGCTGGCGACTATACTTTTGGGGTTGTAACTAGTACATATCGTTGGTATAAAACCTTGAGTGAGGATCTTTCTGAACGCAAGACTGTGTTAGAAACAAAACTTCACGCGGGTGCAATTGTTGGCGATGCTCCAATATTTGAAAAGTTCTACGCTGGCGGTAGTGGAAGTATAAGGGGATTTGAATATCGTGGTGTTGGACCAAAAGGAGAGAGCACTCTTTCGCCAGGCGAATATAACGATCCAATTGGTAGTGACTGGATCTTGCAGGCTAATGCGGAGATTTCAGTTCCTATGGCCAGCGACACTTTTGCGTGGCTATTCTTTGCTGATGGAGTACTGCTTGATGATGATGCTTGTCGAGCAAGTGTTGGTAGTGGTATCCAGATCTTATTACCACAGTGGTTTGGTCCTGTACCGATGCGATTTGAATTTGCAGTACCTCTAGCAAAAGAAGAGAATGACGACACTCAAGTGTTTAGTTTTTCCGTTGGAAGACTATTCTAGAGATGTTTGTATATATTTGCGTAATGATTTAACTAAAAATTAGGAGATAACAGAATTATGAAGAATAAAAATTTATTGATAATTGCTACTGTTGTTGTTGCATTATTTACTATAAATGGAATAAATAATGTTATTGCAGCTCCAAAAGCGGCCCCTATTGGTACGGCTGTTGTTAGTATCCCTGAGATAATGCAAACATCTATAAGAGCTCAAGATCTTCAAGCGAAAGTGCTTCAAAGCAGAGATGAAGGTGTTAAGGAGCTTGAGCAAATGAAAGCGAAGCTTCAAGTCGTAAAGGCTGACATTGATGCCAGGAAGCCAGGTAGCGCTGAATATTCAAAGCTAAAACAAGACTATATGCAAAAGAACGCAGCCATTAAAGCTCAACAGGATTTTCTCCAACAGGAGTTAATGTTGAAAAATCAACAGGCAATGGAAACGCTTTACAAAGAAATCTTGGCAGCAGTTGAATCTGTTGCTAAATCTCAGGGCTATGAATTGGTACTTGATAGAGATAAGGTAGAGCTTCCTGCAAATTCTCCGAGCGAGTTGTCTTTGGCAATTCAGACGCATAAGGTTCTTTATTATACAGAACCTATGGATATCACAAAGAAGGTTATCGAAGTTCTTGATAGTAAGTAGAGAGATATTCACTACAATCTAGATCAAAAGAAAGTTTCTATGGCAACAAAAATACTAACAACTAAAGAGGTATGCGAGATTGTTGGTGGAAGATTGGTTGGTCAAGACGATTTATCTATTGCTTCAGTCAATTCAATTGATGCGGCTTCAGATAGGGAACTGACCTTTCTCTCCGATCTTAAATATCTAAAATCTCTTCTTGATAGTGAAGCAGGGGCCGTTTTAGTTCATAGTGAGTTGGATAATATTGACAAAACCCAGATAATTGTTAAAAATGTTGATGAAGCGTTAATAATTATTCTTGAATATTTCAGCCAGAAAATAGCAGCGACTCCAGGAATTCACCCTTCAGCTATTATAGAAGAATCTGCTAAAATAGCCGATTCTGCGTCAATAGGAGCCAATGTTGTTATTGGTGACAACTCTTCGATTGGTGAAAATACAGTAATATCCTCTGGCTGTAGCATAGGCAACAACTCTACTGTTGGTTCAAATTGTAGGCTTGACTCCAATGTTGTGATTTACGATAATTGCACCATTGGTAATTATTGCGTATTACAGGCAAATGCAACAATAGGCTCTGTTGGGTTTGGTTACAGAGCGGTTAATAATATACCTACACTTATCCCGCATCTTGGTGGAGTTATCCTAGAAGATCTTGTTGAGATTGGAGCTAACTCTGTAGTGGATAGGGCAAAATTTGGTAATACAGTTATTGGCTATGGAACAAAGATTGATAATCTTGTGCAAATAGCTCATAATTGCGTAATAGGAAAGTGTTGCATTATTGCTGGTGCTTCTGCGATTGGAGGAAGTGCTATTCTTGGTGATGGTGTTGTGGTTGGTGGTCAAGTTGGAATAGGTGATCATGCTACTATTGGTGATGGTGCAATGCTTGCAGCTCGATCCTTGATTCTAAAAAAGGTACCGGCAGGCGCTAAGTATCTTGGGCAACCAGCACGCGATATAAAAAAAGCTCAGAAGGTTTTAGCCCATACAAATAGATTGCCTAAGTTGGCAGATACAGTGAAACAGTTGATAAAAAAGGTGGAAAAACTTGAGGCTGCAAAAGACAATAGCTAGCGAAGTTAAATCTTCAGGCAAGGGGCTTTTTAGTGGTATTGATGCTAAGATTGTGTTTAAGCCTGCGCCTGAAGGTACTGGTGTTGTATTTATACGTACGGATTTAGAAGAGCCGCAACGCATTAATGCATTAATCACATCTCTTGCTAAAAAAGATCGACGTACAGCCTTGTGTAAAGGTAAGGCTAGTGTTGAGACTACAGAGCACTGTCTTGCTGCGGTACGAGCGCTTGAGATTGACAATATTTATATAGAATTATCTGGGCCTGAAGTTCCCGGTTTTGATGGCAGTGCTAATGAATTCTTCAAGATGTTAACTAAAGCTGGCATTGTTGAACAAACTAAGACAGTTAAAGAATTTGTTATTACAGAGCCAATTCATGTTAGTGAGGGCGACGCTACTCTTTATGCCTTGCCAGCAAAGACTGGCACGCTTGAGATAACATTTGACCTAGATTATACACAGCATATTGGAATTGGTCGACAGCTCTATACGGCAACTTTATCTAAAGAAAATTTTGAAAGAAATCTAGCCCCAGCCAGAACGTTTTTGCTCGAAGCAGAGGCGATGCAATTCCAGGCCGTGGGTATAGGTGCTCACCTTAGCCCTAAAGAAATATTAGTGATAAATTCAGATGGTCCAATCAAGAATAATTACCGTTTTCCTGATGAATGCGTCAGGCATAAGATTGTCGATTTGATTGGAGACCTCTCGTTAGCAGGAATACCTATTGTTGGTCGCATAGTTGCTTACAAGAGTGGTCATTCTCTTAATCAGAAGCTTGCTAAGAAGATAATGGCTGCGGCAAAAAAAAAGATTAGATTGGAAAAGACAGGCACAGACGCGTTGCTTGATATAAAAAGAATTCAACGCATATTACCTCATAGGTATCCTTTTTTACTTGTTGATAAAGTTATTGAAATTGAGAACGATTCTAAGATAACAGGCATTAAGAACGTTACTTTCAATGAGTTGTTTTTCCAAGGTCATTTTCCCCAAAATCCAATAATGCCAGGAGTTCTTATTGTTGAGGCATTGGCGCAGATATCCGGATTATTGTTTTCTCAAAAACTTGAGAATACGGGTCGCCTTGCAGTTCTATTAACGATGGATGCTGTAAAGATTAGGAAAAGTGTTGTTCCGGGTGATCAACTCATTTTACAGAGTGAATCTGTAAAAGTTCGTTCTCGTTCAGCTCAATGTCATGCGCAGGCGTTTGTTGGCGAGTCCATTGTTGCAGAAGCAGATCTTAAGTTTATGTTAATTGATGATGAAGAAATGTAATGGTATCTCTTGTGTAAGCTTGAGATAGTTTAATTTCCAGTAATAGGGTAGATTGATTTTATGTCAGATATTTTAGTACATCCAACAGCTGTTGTAGAAGAAAATGTTGTCTTTGGTTCTGGTGTTTGCGTTGGCGCTAATTGCTTTATTGGCGAGGGTACAAAGATAGGCGATAATTGCGTGTTAGACCCAAATGTTGTTATAGGCAAAGATGTTGTTATAGGCAAAGATAATCATTTCTTTAGCAATAGTTGCATTGGTCTTGGTCCGCAAATTTTTGGTATGCCAAAGGATAAAAAGATTGGCAAATTAATTATTGGTGACGGCAATACTGTTCGTGAAACAGTTACCATTCACCCAGGAATGCATGAAGGTGGTATCACAAAAATAGGCAATAATAATTTTATCATGGTTGGGGTTCATATAGGTCATGATTGTGAGCTAGAAGATCAAATTATTATGAGTAACCTTACCCAGATAAGTGGTCATTGTAAAATTGAGACAGGTGTCTGGATGAGTGGCATGGTTGCGGTGCATCAATTTTGCACTATTGGTAAATGGGCCTATGCTTCAGGTATGAGTGGTATTAACCATGATGTGCCCCCTTATTTAACAGTTAGTGGACACTACCCAAATACCGTTCGCTCGGTTAATAAACGCGGAATGGCAAGAGCCGGCCTAACTGACCAAGAACAGAAAAGCGTCTTTTCAACTTTCAAGAAACTTTATCGCCAAGATGGTCCTATGGTAGAGCTTGCTAAGGAATTAAAAGAGTCGGGAGAACTAGACACTCCTAGCATGGAGGTTGTTGATGCGATACTTCGTAGCGATCAACATCGTTTTGGCCGCCACCTTGAGATATTTAGATAGGCTATGTTTTTCAGGCTGGGTTGATTTTACCACCTACATTTACCTCTAAAGGAAGCGACATGAAAAAAATAAGAACAGCAGTTGTTGGTGCTGGCAAGATGGGCGGTTACCATGCTAGGGTGTACGATCTTCTTGAACATAGCGAGCTAGTTGCAGTTGTCGATACAGATATTGCAAAGGCTAAGAGTCTGGCAGATAAATACGGTTGCAAAGCGGTTGGAAATCCATCAGAAGTTATTGGGCAAGTAGATGCCGTTACAGTGTCTGCGCCTACAAAATATCATCTCGAACTTGCTAAGTTGTTTATTGAAAATGGTATTGCAGTTTTGATTGAGAAACCACTCGCTACAACAGTCGCGCAGGGGCAAGAGATTGCTGAGTTGGCAAAGAAGCACAACGTTGTTGTTGCTGTTGGTCATAGCGAGAGATGTAACCCTGTAATTCAAGCGATGAAGAGACTCAATATTGAACCTAAGTTTATTGAGGCAAATCGAATTAGCCCATATCCTTTTCGTTCTACTGACATTGGTGTTGTGCTTGATGTTATGATACATGATATTGATATAATACTTTCTCTTGCGCAAAGTGATGTCAAACGTGTTGACGCTGTTGGGGTAAACGTGATTGGAGATCATGAAGATTTGTGTAATGCTAGAATCTATTTTGAAAATGGTTGTATTGCTAATGTTACTGCATCTAGACTTGCATTAAAGACAGAACGCAAGGTTAGGCTTTTTAGTAGGCAAGGTTATTTGAGTTTAGACTTTTTTAAGAAGAGCGGCATTGCAATCAAGGCAAACGAAAATATTAATCTTGTAGAATGGATAAAGAAAAATCAGGACGATGAAGATTTTGATTTTGGTTCATTCAATTGGCCAGAACTCTTAACTATAGAAGAACTTGATATTGAAGACAAAGAGCCACTAAAAGTTGAGCAAGAATCGTTTTTAAATGCAGTTGCCAAACACACAGACCGTCCGGAGGTTACTGCGCAGGAAGGGCTTAATGCAATGAAGTGCGCAAAGATGATTTTAGATTCTATCAAGCAGCATAGCTGGGAATAAATTAGGGTAGCCATTTTATAGAAAGCGACAAGCGGATTAAAGCCTTTTGCTCTAATCCGCTTTTTTATTGCCAATAATTACCGAAGGTCAAATATAAAAAAGTTGCATATCTAAAGCGCCAATGCTAGGATGGCTAGATTGTCTTATCTGTACATATTGCTTGTATACATAAAGTTTAATTTGCAGGGTGAAACCAGAGTGATTAAGTCGATAGTAGTTAAGGGTGCTAATGAGCACAACCTTAAAAATATAGATGTGGAAATTCCGCGTGATAAATTAGTGCTGGTGACAGGCATAAGTGGTTCCGGTAAGAGTACACTTGCTTTTGATACAATATACGCTGAAGGGCAGCGCAAGTATGTTGAATCTCTTAGCGCCTACGCAAGGCAGTTCCTAGAGCAGATGCAAAAGCCAAAGGTTGAGAGCATTGAAGGGCTTCCGCCAACAATAGCGATAGAGCAGCGCAGAGCTGCGAGTAATCCGCGTTCTACAGTTGCGACAACAACTGAAATTCATGATTATTGTAGAATCCTGTTTGCTCGTGCAGGAGCCCCCCATTGTTGGATATGTGGCGAGACAATTGCTAGCCAAAGCTCTACACAAATAGTAGATTCCATTTTAGAGAGACCAGTTGGTACAAAATTACAAATATGTTCACCACTTATTAGAGGCGTTAAGGGTGAGCATAAAGAAGTTTTTCAACATATTCAACGTGAAGGTTTTGTGCGCGTTCGTGTTGATGGTAATATCTGTGATTTGAAAAATGTTCCATTCCTCGATAAAAATAAAAGGCACGATATCTTCGTTGTGGTAGATCGAATCATACTTAAAGATGGAGTTAGAGCTCGTCTTGCTGATTCGATTGAAACTGCACTAAAGCTATCAGATGGTAGTGTCATTCTTATGATACAGCAGCCAAGCGAAGATAAAAAAAATGGTGGCAGTGGTCAATGGGAAGATGTTGTTTATAGTGAGAAGTTTGCATGTTCACAGCACCCAGAGGCGTCTTTGGAAGAACTCTCGCCAAGACTATTTAGTTTTAATTCTCCATACGGAGCTTGCCCCCAATGCGATGGACTTGGGACTATTTTAGAGTTTGATAAAGACCTAATAGTTCCAGATACCAAAGTATCATTAGAACAGGGCGCCATTGACGCTTGGCGCAAGGGCGGTAAGCGTATGAATATTCTCTATAGCAGAATGATTAATAAGTTTTGCCGAGATTTTAATATCGATAAATCATCAGAATTCAAAAAGATTCCATTGAAAATTCGTACCATTCTTATGAATGGTACCACTAAATCTGATGAGAAGAAATATGGAGTTAAATTTGAGGGTGTGATTCCAAATCTTATTCGTCGCTGGGAAAATACAACTAGCGAGTTTGTAAAGGCTAGAATGCACAGTTATTTATCTGAGCAGCCCTGTCGGCTATGCGGTGGCGCTAGGTTGCGCAAGGAAGCTCTGGGGGTTACGATTGGTGGTCTAAACATTAATGAAATTTCAAGCCTTAGTATAGAGAAGGCCAGAGAATTTTTCGACTCGCTCGCTTTTGATACTGAAAAAGAAATTATAGCTTCTGCGCCATTAAAAGAGATTCGTGCAAGATTGAAATTTATGGTTGACGTTGGTCTTGGCTATTTGACTCTAAACAGAGTTAGCTCAACTCTCTCTGGTGGTGAAGCGCAGCGCATTCGTCTTGCAACTCAAGTCGGATCTGGTTTGGTTGGGTGTTGTTATGTTTTGGATGAACCTACTATTGGTCTGCATCGCCGCGACAATGATAGGCTCATTGGCATTCTGCGTAGACTGACAGATATTGGCAACACTGTTCTTGTTGTAGAGCATGACGAAGATGTTATTGCTGAGGCAGATTACATTGTTGACATTGGACCAGCCGCAGGTGCGCATGGCGGAGAGCTTATTGCGCAAGGATCCCTAGAGGATATATGCAAAGCTAGTCGTTCCATCACGGGGCATTATCTGAGTGGTAAATGCAGAATAGAATTGCCAAAGAAAAGAAGGAAATATAGTCTCGGTAATGCTCTAGAAGTCCAGAATGCTACAGAGAATAACCTCAAGAATATTAGTGTTAAATTTCCTCTTGGAGTATTTACTTGTGTTACAGGTGTTTCTGGTTCTGGCAAGAGTACTCTGGTAAACCAAATTCTATTTAAAGCATTAAAACGCAAGATGTATAATTCTAAAGACCGCCCCGGTGCGCATAAAAATATCTTGGGTGTCTCGCGCATTGATAAAGTCATAGAGATCGACCAATCTCCAATTGGTCGTACTCCGCGCAGTAACCCTGCAACCTATACAGGTGTATTCGATCTTATCCGTCAACTCTTTGCCAAAACTAGGGAAGCTAAGATCCGTGGTTATAAACCGGGGCGTTTTAGTTTTAATGTTAAAGGAGGTCGATGTGAAGAGTGTCAAGGTCAGGGGACAAAAAAAATTGAGATGCATTTCTTGCCTGATGTTTATGTAACTTGCCAAGCATGTAAGGGAACTCGCTACAACAAAGAAACTCTGCAAATAACCTATAAGGGAAAAAATATTGCAGATATTCTCGACATGCAAATTCAAGACGCCCTCCGTTATTTTGCTAATTTTCCTAAGGTTACGCGTCTTTTAAAATCTCTTTGCAATGTTGGTCTTGGCTATATGAAACTTGGGCAGGCATCTACAACTTTATCTGGCGGTGAAGCGCAGAGAATTAAATTGGCTGCTGAACTTGGCAAGCCATCTACCGGACATACACTCTATATTTTAGACGAACCTACCACAGGTCTGCATTTTGCTGATATTCATAACCTACTAAATACCCTTGGTCAGCTAGTGGACCTTGGTAATAGTGTTGTGGTAATTGAACACAATCTAGATGTAATAAAAATTGCAGACTATATAATAGACCTTGGCCCAGATGGTGGAGATGGTGGTGGAGAGATTGTAGCTGAGGGTTCGCCCGAACAGGTCTGTTTGGTTGAAGGTAGCTACACGGCAAAGTATCTCAAGGAGAGACTCTTAGAGGATTCTTGTAAGGAGGTTTCTAATTAAATGAAATTTCAGACTCTCTACTGGCAAGGTGATATTGATGGCAGGTTGATATTGACAGACCAAAGAAAATTGCCAAGCGAATTTTGCGAGATTATCTGTTTGGACATTGAAACATTGTTTGACTCTATCAAAACTCTTGCCCTGCGCGGCGCGCCTGCTATTGGAGTCGGTGCGGCGTATGGAGTTTGCTTGCATATGAAAACAGCAGCTTCGCTATCACTTCAAGAAGCTCTCGCTTATCTCAATGAAGGGGCAGACTCTCTGGCCACTTCTAGACCTACAGCGGTAAATCTTTTTTGGGCATTGGATAGGATTAAAAAAACTGCCAGCAATTTTGTATGTCAAAATCCAGAGGCAACTTGTAATCAACTGCGAGAATGTATTTTATTGGAAGCAAAGAAAATTGATTCTCAAGACAAACAGATGTGCGAAGATATTGGTCGCAATGGTCTGAGGTTGATAGAGCAAAATTCTAAAGTACTAACACATTGTAATGCTGGCGCGCTAGCGACAGCCGGAGTTGGTACGGCTCTCGCTCCAATGTACGCTGCGCAAAAAGCCGGTATTGATTTTAAGGTATACGTAGATGAAACCCGTCCGTTATTGCAGGGGGCAAGGTTGACTTCATGGGAACTCGCGCGCAACGGCATTGATGTGACTGTTGTATGTGATAGTATGGCTGGTTGGCTAATGATCAAGGGAATGATAGATTTAATTATTGTTGGCGCAGATAGGATTGCTGCCAACGGTGATGTAGCAAACAAGATTGGAACTTACTCGCTTAGTGTTTTGGCAAAACATCACAATATTCCATTTTATGTGGCAGCTCCAACGAGTACTTTTGACCTTTCTCTAGAGAATGGAGCGTTGATTCCAATAGAGCAACGCTCTGGTTTGGAAATCTCTTGTTTTAATGATGTCGAAACTGTAGCTAGCGGAGTAAATGTTTTCAATCCGTCATTCGATGTTACACCGGCAACCAATATAACTGCTATCATAACAGAGCGGGCTTTAATAGAGGATGTATCTAAAAAAGAGATTGCTAAAGTCGTTGACTTGGAGTTTTGATGTCGCATAAAAAAAGACGGCAGCAAAAGATTTTTTGTTACCGTCTTTTATGGTTTAACTATTACTATTAACTAACCGCTACAACTTCTTTAATCTCAGGTACACTCTCTCTGATCACACGCTCGACACCCATTTTTAATGTCATCTGTGCGCCAGGGCAACCTTTGCATGCGCCTTGAAGACGAACATTTACCGTTAGATCTTCATCGATGCTAACCAGCTCGATATCGCCACCATCATTTTGCAACATTGGCCTGATCGTTTGAATTGCATCTTCTATTCTCTCGTTTGTACTCTTTTGCGTTTCAGACATATCTTAATCTCCATAAAGTCAAATTTTGAAACGCCATTATAGCAGAACTTTTTATTAAGTGAACTATGAAACTGATTTTTGCACAGTATAAC
>WGDE01000090.1 GCA_015493385.1 Phycisphaerae bacterium | reverse complement strand
TGATACGACAATTAATAAACTTTTAAATATTTTAGCGTCAGGTCTTTTTGTCCTTAATCTTTATTTCTTCCATTCAAAGAGTTCGATCTTGCCAGAAGTGTCTATGCGAAGGTAACTATTTCTTGAGCCAACCCAGCAACCTGGATTGCAATACCAACTCTCATTTCTCGCACGGTGTGTGTGACCTGCGACTACAACATCACAATTATTTTTGACTCGTGCAATCTCGTATAGCTTTAAAACTTTAGGCACAAGCTGTGGGTTTTGGCTTGGGGTTAACTCTGTGTCAAAATCATGATCGTGTTCTTTATTGCGTACAGAGTCAAGATGGTTGAGCGCAAAGTTCCAAATCCACATGAAAATTCGACTTGCTCTGATTAGAGTTTTCTCTACGATTCCGCCAGCACTCAACATCGGGGAGCCCTTACGGTCTTCCATTATACCAGCAAGAATTGCTAGAATTCTGCCCCATGCAGGTCGCTGTTGATTTTTATGCCGCTCGACCTCGTGACCATGCATAAAATAAAATTTCTTGTCTCCAATGACTTGAGAGAATGGTTTGCGCATAGTCTTAAAAAAATTATGGTTTATAAAGTCCTGATCTACGAGAGAGCCAAGGTCCCAGTCGTGATTGCCTACAATATAGGCAGTGTCCATATTGGCAAGTCTGTCTAAAAGTTTCTTTCTAGCCATTATTATATCGCCAAAGTTTCCCTGCCAAAAATCAAACAAATCGCCAAGGATGTAGAGCTTGGCATTTTCACTTTCAACAAGATCAAGAAATTTATTGAACATCGCTTCTTTATCGTCAACCGCAAAATTGTCGCGAGGGCCGCCGTCACCCATGTGAAGGTCGCTAACAACAAATATCGTTCTCTTGTCGTCTGTATTTGTATCTTTATAATTCACCATTCTAACGGGAGCCTCTAAATTATAAATTTACCCTTTTCGTAAATCCTCTCGCCGTCGGCAAAAATCTCGCCATCACGGCTCATGTCCCCAAGCAGATCCCAATGTATGCTGGATTCATTTTTGCCTCCAGTTTCTGGATAGCTTGCTCCGATTGCCATGTGTATTGTACCGCCAATCTTTTCATCAAATAGCATATTTTTAGTAAACTTTTGGATTCCGTAATTCATACCGATGGCAACCTCTCCAAAGCGTCTTGCACCTTCAATCTCGAAAACTTTATCAAGCAGCTCTCTTCCCTGTTTCGCATCCCAGCTCACTACAAGCCCATCCTTAATCTCCAATGTAATATCTTCAATTTCTTGGCCCATAAAGATTCCAGGGTATGAGAATCTCACCTTGCCATTGACGCTGTCTTCAATTGGAGATGAAAATACTTCGCCGCTTGGCATATTGTTGGTTCCAGCCGAATTTAGCCAAAGCCTGCTCTTTGTTGAGAATTTGACATCAATGTTGCTACTCTTGTAGTGAATCTCGCTCTTGTTGTTTAGAAAATCAACGATTCTCTGCTGAGTATCGCGCAGGCTGCGCCAAGAGCTGATAGGGTCGTCTTCAAAAAGGAAGCAGGCTCCAAATACGAATTTGCTATACTCATCCTTGCTCATTCCAGCTTCTTGTGCAGCCGATTCGGTGGGGAATACGCATAAGGTCCATTTGAGCTCGCCCGCAGCGGCTCGGTCCATGAACGTTTTATTAAGCGCAGTCTTTGCGATGCTAACCTTTTGCTTTTTTTTTGGGTCCACACTTTGGAGAGCTTTTAGATTGTAGGGGGCTTCAATATTTAAAAGACCGTCATATTCTTCAATATATAACTTTGCTGACGGCGGGATATACTCAAGCTGCTCATCGCTGGCAAAATCATAAAACGACTTCTCAATACCCGGCAAGGAGATGCTAATCTCGGGGTGACCACCTGCTTTCAAAATATCTCTGTAAATAAACTTCACCAGCTCTCGAGCGTGATAGGAGCTCTTAATCAAAATCTTGTCGCCCTTTTGAACATCTAGAGAGTATTCCACCAAAACTTTTGCGTAATCTTCGTATAACTTAATCATAGATTCAAATAGCCCTTCTTATTGTTGATATTTTTTTGCCATTGCTCTCATCATATCTCAAAGAACATAGAATGAGCAAATAAAATAAATTGCCGGAGGCATGAGACTGAGTGTTATCCCTATTTAAATGTCGTGAGGGGTGATTTTGCAGGTGTGTACACTTTTTGCCACGCGTTGTGTTAATGCACCGACACCTGTACCTTTTGTACAACAATACACTTACGACCCATAATAACCACCCTATGGGCGTGAATGCTTATTGTGCGTCGATTTTTCTGAACGTGCCTGCAAAATTAGCATAACAGGAAATATTATTATCCAAAAGCCAAACTGCGGATTACAAGGTTGCTACGGTGACTGTGGCAAAAATGTTCGATATAAAAAGATTTTTTTTTGAGTTGGCACAGACATTGCGATTACATAACTTAGATTTCACAAGTTGGCTTTGGATGGAAGGTGAGATTGATAGGCTGTTCTCGATTGCTAAGGTTTAAGATCTTTCTCAAATCTGAGTCAGCTAGGAAAAGAAAAAGAAGTTGGCGTGATGAACCAACTTTTGGATGGATGGTGTGATTAGTTAGTTGGATGGGTGATGTACAACGGAG
>WGDE01000089.1 GCA_015493385.1 Phycisphaerae bacterium | reverse complement strand
CTTATTAAGTAATATTACGATATGTCCGATTACTGTTGATATAAGATAACTCTTGGATATTAAGAATGATAGACGAAGGAATACAAAACCACAGTAGAAGCCTATTGGCTGATTCGGATTCTATGCTCCTAAATGGTTCCGTTTGCAAATGCGCAGAGCTAAAAGGCTCATCAAAGGCCTTTACACTCGTTGAAATTCTAATAGTTGTAGCAATTCTCGGTATTCTAGCCGCAATTGTAATGCCTGAATTTCAAAATCATATTCAAAAGGCAAAAGAATCCTCCGCGAAAGACAATCTACGTATATTAAGAAATGCAATAGAAGTTTATGCAGTTAACCACATGGACGTACCTCCAGGCTACCCAAATGATGATAGAACCAGAACTCCTAATTTTATGGTTATGGGTAGAGGCTTAACCGATATTAATCATTATCTCTCTGATATACCAGAGAATCCATTCAATGACTCATGGCAGATCAAAGTGTTAGCAGATGATGAGGTTTTTCCCACAACGGCGGAACACACAGACCTCTACGGCTGGATATACCAACCAAAGACGAAAGAAATCAGACTCAACTGGAGTGGAACTGATTCTGACGGAAACACTTACTTTAGCTATTAAAAAACTCAATAGATATAGCTACAATAGTCACTTTAATATTTGTACATAAGGAAAATATTTGATGAAGAATTCAAAAGGATTTGGAGCGATTCTGATTCCAAGCGCAACCGTTTTTCTATCAAGCGCTTGCATTATGATTATAGAATTGGTCGCTGGTCGACTAATCGCTAGGCATCTAGGCTCATCGCTATACACTTGGACATCTATCATTGGCGTTGTTCTAGCTGGCATCACAATCGGAAACTACCTTGGTGGCCGAATAGCAGACCGCTTCAAGCCTGCCAAAACTCTCTCGCTACTCTTTGCACTCGCCTCTGTTGCCTGCATAACGATAATAATCCTGAACAATGTCGTTGGAAACTGGATTTGGCTATGGGAGCTTAGCTGGCCGACTAGAGTGTTTTTGCACATAACGATGGTATTCCTACTGCCATCTACGATTCTTGGAACGATAAGCCCTGTAGTGGCTAAAATGGCATTAGACAAAGGTTTCGCAACAGGAAGAACAGTTGGAGATATATACGCTTGGGGCGCAGCGGGTAGCATCGCGGGAACTTTCCTAGCTGGATTCTATCTTATCGCTACGATGGGAACTATCGCAATTGTATGGAGCGTGGCTGCAATTCTTATCGTTATTGGTATATTATACAGACCAAAATTCATCCCCCTCTACATCTGGGCGATTATTCTTGTTGTTTTGGCGTTTGTTAGCTACTCCTCAAAAGATTCTATACACAATCTTGCGGTTTCTTTAAAATTGGATAAACCAAAAGATACTGCAGTTCTCTATGAAGCCGAGACGCCATATTGCTATGTAGCAGTACGTAGGCTATCTGACAATCCAGACACTAGAGAATTTGTGCAGGATAAACTAAGACACAGCCACATCGTAATGAACGACATTACAAAACTTCAATACTTTTACACAAATATTTATGCCGCCTATACGCAGGCAAGGGCAAAAGGTAAGAAAAATCTCAATATGATGGTTATTGGTGGAGGCGGCTATGCGTTTCCTCAGTATCTAGAGAAAAACTATCCAAACGCCAATGTTGAAGTCGTTGAGATAGACCCAGGCGTCACAAAAGCTGCTCATGCTGCTTTTGGGCTCTCAAGAGATACAAAAATAAAGACAATTACACTTGATGCAAGAAACTATGTAGACCAACTCCTTGAGGAATCTCAAAAGACTGGTAAAAAAAAACTGTATAATTTCATCTATGAAGACGCAATCAACGACTTTTCAGTACCATTTCAACTCGTAACACGTGAATTTAATGAGAAAATCAAAAGCATACTCTCTGATGATGGTATGTATATGATTAACTTGATTGATAGCTACGACAACGGCCACTTCTTAGGCGCTATCATCAATACTATCAAAGAAACTTTCCCCTACGTACATATAGCAACAAACAAAATTTCTCTACCAGACCTAAGAGACACCTATGTAGTAGCCGCTTCAATGGAGCCATTCGACGCAGAAGAGATGTTTAAAGAATTTGACCCAGAGCTAAAGTTCAAAAATATAGACTCCAAGGGGCTTGAGTATCTAAAAAAACAATCTGATGGTATCATCCTCACAGACAACTACGCCCCAGTGGAAAATCTTCTTGCTCCAGTGGTAAAACAGAGCGCTAAAGAGATACTCGCAAGAAAATATCTATCCACCGCAAAAAAGTATAAATCAGAAACAAAACTAGACAAGGCCATTAAGTATTACAAAATGGCAGCAAACCTAAATAAATCAATGACAACCCTCTGCTACAATGAGGTTGGAACCATAGAGGCAAGAAGAAATAACACCTCAGAAGCAATAGATGCCTTCAAATATGCAATAAAATTGCACGATGCCAATAAGAACACGCAAGATGTTATAGGTGCATTATGCATGAATCTCGGTATTCTCTACAACAAATCAGGTGACTCTGAAAATGCCACACATTACCTCAAAAAAGCAATCACAGAATTCAATAAGGAATTAGCAGAAGATAAAGATTCATACATTCTGATGAATAGAATTGGCATTACATATTCAATGCTAGGAGATTTTGATAATGCCGCCGTTTTCTATACAAAAGCTCTACGCAGCTCAAAAGGAAACCCAGAATACTTTGACAACCTAATCAGTGCATACGAAAAGGGAAAACGCTTTGATATGGCAATCGCTACTGCAAAGCAGTTACTAAAGATGCAACAAGCTTTTGGGCAAACCAAAGACGCGCAGCTCACCCAAAAAAGAATCAAATACCTAGAATATCAAAAGAATAATCAATAATCGACCTTATAGGTTTTATAAACGGCATCTCCTTGAGTGAGAACAAGGTCTTGGTATTTGCCATAGATTGGATCATTAGGTATCTCGCGTGGTTTTTGACCAGGGATTTTCGCGATACTGTGCTTATAGCTTGTCCAATAGGAATTCCAAGTTCCATCTTCACTAATCTTACCAACAAAAATATCCTGTGAGCTACCATCAACCACAGAATCCCCAATCTCAAAATGATAACTATCTATATTTATTATTGCAGTTAGCTCTTGAGTTGCGCCATCATAAGAAACATACCATTGCCCAGCCTGATAAACGCTAGTCTTTCCCTCTAGCATTGGAACTTCAACCCGCTGAGCTGGTTTTATTATAACCTTACCCATATCATACTGAATCCACTTTAGCGATCCGTCAGTATCAAAAGCAAACTCCCAACCAGCAGCTCTATTGCGCCAAACCCCTTTGGCTATAAATGCAGGAAACTTGTCAACACCACTTAGCTCAACATCACAGGCGTTCTTGTCGTTAGTGTTGTTTTGAGTTGCTTGAGGCTTGGAGTCATCCGCAGAAGCAGCTTTAACAACTTTCTTATTCTCACAACCGACAACAAATAACGACGCAAATAGTACCCCGATCAAACAATATCTCATGCAACCAACCTTTCAATATGATTAACATTAACTCGCATTCTAGCAGACTTTCCAGAAAAATAAAACTTTGCAAAGCATATCGTTAATAATCGACCATCAAAGGAGTAGCCGTAAAATAAAATCTCACCTAAAATCAATACGTATAAAAAAAGGATGAGCATCTCTCGATACTCATCCTTTTTGATTTTAATCTAGCAATGATTATACTCTGCGGCGGCGCAATACCAATCCACCAAGGCCTAGAAGAGCTAATGTAATTGGCTCAGGACATAACATGTTGACAGTTAGTGTTTCATTGCTACCACCCTTACCGTAAGAATCAGAATTCATTACCCAATCAACATCAGGATCAGCATCTACTAAACCTGTGATATCTACGGAAAATTGGATACCAGCTTGAGGAATATGATCAAAATCCTAGATCACTCACAATTTATTTTTGCAGAATCTATACATAAAACAACCAAAAAGTAACTACAAAAAAAGACGGGAATCCGAAGAAACCCGTCTTTTTTGTGTTTTTTAATCTAGCAATGATTATGCCTTACGACGACGAAGTGCAAGACCACCAAGACCTAGAAGAGCTAATGTGATTGGCTCTGGTACAACGTTTACGTCTAAGACGGCATTGTCACCAGCTGTTTCGTAGCTATCTGAATCAAGAGACCAAACACCTTCGTTAAGACCAGTAATGTGAATAGCAAACTGATTGCCAGCTTGTACTGGAGAGTTACCTGGGTTGTAAGTAGCTTGGTATGTCAACCAACCTTCGCCCCATGCAGCAAGAGTAAGTTTAGCGTCGCCACCAGCAGCAGGAAGTATAGCACCACCTGTAATTTTAGCAACGTTCTCTGCTGAGTCATCAGCACCAGCCCAAACAGGATCGTAACCTAGATCGCTATCTGAAGACAAGTAAACTACTGCTGTTGTTGGACCAGCAAGGTCAATAGTAATTTGATCAATAGCATTACCATTAGCATCTGCCCAGAAAACACTTGCACTAGCCATTGAAACCATAGTCATAACCATTGCGATTGCGATTAATTTCTTCATCTTTGTTTCTCCTTTAATTCTTCATCATTAATTAAATAAAACACATCACTTTATATTTTGTTGAAGCATAAATCTTTAATTATGGAGCTACTTGACCACAGTCAGCAGGAGGACTTTGTTGCCAGTTGGCTATAAGAATGTTCAAGTCGCCTTGACCAACACGGAAATATCCTGTTTTTGGGTCACCAGCCTCTGCATGATCAAAGTCAGCTGCAATCCATGGATCTTGTGTAGGGTTAACATAGTTTTGATCCTGCCAGCCATCAATTAGCATGTTAAGATCACCTTGAGCAACCCAGAAATAACCTGTCTTTGGATCACCAGCTTCAAGACCATCAGCATCACCGTGACATTGTCTGTTGTTCAACCAGCTCGCAGGACGACCAAGTGAAATCCATAGATCAACGTCAGCTCCGATGTATGGCTCGCCAGCAGAGATTGTGAAGCTTACTGGAAGATTAGTAGCCATTGCAGGAGTAGTAGCATCTGCTTTAACTACGCCGCCACGAACAGCGTTAGCAACGATTTGGAAATCTCCACTACCTTCAAGAACCATAAGGTCGCCTGTAAGAGCAGGAGCAGTGTTAGTAGCGTCTTCTAGGTATGCAGCTGAGTAGCAGAAGTCACCCGCTAGAGGATCAACCTGACCAGCTGATGCGATAGCTGCCCAAGCAGTACCTTCACCAATTGTATAGCCATTGCCAGCAACTTCGTCGCTAGCAGCGTCAATAAATACGTTGTAACTTGCATCGACTGCAGTAGCAGCAGTAAGTGTACCACCTTGAGATACGATATCCAGCGCGAAAGCACATGGAGCAACACCATCAGCAGTTGCATCGTAACCGATAGTAACCTGACCACTTACACTGTCATCTACAGTGATATCGAGAGCCATTGCTGGCACAACGAAGGCCAGAATCGCCATTAATGACAATAATTTCTTCATTTTGTTTCCTTTCAAATCTCTCTTTTCAATTATTTGTTTCTAATACCCTCAGGTAACACACCCAAGTGGCTGTTTTGGTCTAAAATCTAAATTACCTACGGAGACAAGGGGAAGGAAACAAGAAATTCAGGTTCGTAGAGGCAAAACCAAAATTATCTGTTCTTTTGCTACCCTCTTCTCTCCAAACAGTGGCTCGACATGAAACGCAATAAATATCTAGCAAGACACCGTTCGAAATATACTTGCTTTCAGATTAGCCTGAAAGTCATCACACTAGTAATATACAATTTAAACAAGAGCATTGCAAGAAGATTCTGCTATCAAGCAATTTCGTAGTCCGATAATTCAAGCGATATTGACACCCCTCCATAAATGGCATACCCCAAATCGCATTTAAGAGAGATAAAACGCGATATTTGCACTGCTAAGCTCTTTTTTATAGGGGCATAAAAAAACTTTTTCTTAATAAATCCGTAATTTTTTTTCAACTTCGCTCTTAAACTACCCTTTTCGTTTATATATACTCAGGTAGTAGCAAGCTTGTTCTGATTGTCTTAGCATAAAGCCTAAGTTTTGGGCTTTTTTATCAAATACAGCAAATTAAGGTACTAATAACTATAAACTACTCCATACATTATAACATGTATTTAAATAGCAAAGAGCAATTTGGCTTTTTTAGCTTTTACCTTTCACATATTTACTAGTATATTTGCGGCATGATTCTAAATATATTCAAAGGACGCTTTCCAATTCTACGGGCAATAATGATCTTAGCTGCTTTGTCGTTGCTAGGAGTAGGCTTATTGTGTATCTACGCAGCAAAACCAGAGGCTGCTTTCTGGAAAAAGCAACTTATATATGCTATTATTGGCGCAGGCTGCTTTTTGGCTATCAATCTGATACATTATAAGGATCTAGGGCCACTTAGCTATTGGATATACGGAATCATTCTTATTGTCCTATCAGTTTTGTTAATTGAAAAATTCACTCTAAAGCTTGGATTTGCAATGCCAGCCTTCTGGAGGCATACTGTTCCGTACATAAATGGTGCAAGACGCTGGATTAAGATTGGGCCTATCCAATTGCAGCCGAGCGAATTCTGTAAGATAGCTTATATATTAGCTTTAGCATGGTATTTGAGATTCCGCTCGAACTATCGCCATATGAGTAGCTTAGTTGGCCCGTTTGCATTGACGCTTCTAGCAATGATCCTTATTCTTCTAGAACCAGACCTTGGAACGGTTATACTAATGATGCCTGTGCTTTTCTCGATGCTGTTTGTAGCGGGAGCAAAAAGAAAACATCTCCTCGCAATAATTGGCCTATCAATACTGGCAAGCCCTCTCTTATGGATGAATATGCATGATTACCAGAGAATGAGAATATCTAGTGTCGTGCTACAAATTGATCCTATTTATAACGCAGCACAAAAACATGAAACGTTAGCTAAGATACTTGCCGGCAATAGCGCAAACCTCATCAGATGGAAAAAGGATAAAGGCTATCACCTGCGACATTCAAAATACGCAATCTCTAGCGGTGGAATAACAGGATACGGATTTAGAAAAGGGCCGTACCTAGAAGAAGGCCGCACCCACTTGCCCGAAGCACACAATGATTTCATATTTGCACTCATCGCGCATCAGTGGGGATTGCTCGGCTGCCTTGGCGTTTTTGCTCTCTATATCATACTCGCGGCATGTGG
The DNA here is from genome assembly GCA_015493385.1 of Phycisphaerae bacterium. Taxonomy (GTDB): domain Bacteria; phylum Planctomycetota; class Phycisphaerae; order Sedimentisphaerales; family Sedimentisphaeraceae; genus S145-28. Next base: position 1,606 of record WGDE01000089.1, on the reverse strand, counting down.
CCTAGAGATAGCTTGGTTAAACACCGACCCATTTGGAAGATTGGTAGCCGTTGGAATTGTCACTATGTTTATGGTGATGGTGCTTGTTAATGTAAGTATGACACTGGGATTAATGCCGATTACTGGATTGACCTTGCCATTTGTGAGCTATGGAGGCTCAAGTTTAATTGTTAGTATGACAGCACTTGGCCTACTCAATAACATAGGTAGGGACAGACCATTCTCATTAGCTGGCAAAGCTTTCGAGCACGATAAAAACAATTCTATATAGCAAAAGACGCTCGCAACTCTCGTTGCAAGCGTCATAGAATCTTAACTACTTATAACTATGCAACTTAGTCAGAAGAAGCCTCATTTCTGACTTCTACCATATCTATCTCAAATATCAAATCTTTCCCTGCTAGGGGTGGGTTTCCGTCAAGAAGGATATGCTCGTCAGTCACTTCGATAACAGTGACTGTGATTGGCATTCCGTTTGGGTGCTGCATCTGCAAAGCCATTCCAACCTTAGGATTGACATCTTCTGGGACATCTTTTGCTGGAACCTTGGCAATCATCTCTTCTCTGTGCGGGCCATAGGCATCTTCACAAGCAATCTCGATTGTTTTTTTCTCGCCAACAACCATTCCAACGACTCCGGCATCAAAACCAGCAATCATCTGACCTGCGCCGACTGTGAATTCAAGCGGGTCCCTATCTTGAGAACTATCGAAAACACTTCCATCTTTAAGAGTTCCCTTATAGTGAACTTTAACTACGCTACCTTCTTTAGCTACTGACATAATATTCCTTTTTTTATTGCAGATTTTTATTTTAATTTGCGATGTCGCTATAGTAGCATCTCTGAGGCAACAGCACTACTCTTTTCTGTGCCAAATAATAATTCAACGAGTTTTAGTGCGAAATCAAAAGCTACGCCAGGGCCCTGCGCTGTAACACAATTGCCATCAACAACGACTCTTTTTTCAAGAGTTGCATTGTCTTCTATTTTTTCTATTAAAGAAGGATAGCATGTAGCGCATCGCCCATCAATGAGGCCATGTTTCTCTAAAACAATTGCAGGAGCTGCGCATATTGCGGCATATAGCCTTCCATAGTTTTCCTGATTCTTCAACATCTTTATCAGTGGCTGGCAATCGCTTAGTTTTTGCGACCCCGGCATTCCGCCCGGCAGAACAATCAAATCGAACGTATTATCTACACAAACCTCTATTGGAGCATCGGCAACAAGTTTGACACCTCTACTAGCTGTTACGGCAAGAGACTCCTCTACTGATGCGACAGTAACATTAGCCGAAGCTCTGCGCAGTACGTCAATTATAACAACGGCCTCAATTTCTTCTACTCCGTTAGAAATTGGAACAAGAACTGTTTTGGACATCTAAACTTCCTTTCAAACTTTGCGTAGCTTTTTAAATGTGTTAATTAAGCCATTAGTAGAACTATCGTGAATGGTAACCATTTCATCGTCCGCTAGCTCTGGCAATATCTTTCCAGCTAGCTGCTTACCAAGCTCGACGCCCCATTGATCAAAACTAAAAATATTCCAGATAACACCTTGTACATATATTTTATGCTCATACATCGCTATCAACATACCAAGAAC
>WGDE01000088.1 GCA_015493385.1 Phycisphaerae bacterium | reverse complement strand
GTAAAGATACTCTCTAATTCATGCGTAACAACAACAAAAGTTATACCAAACTCTCTTGATAGATGAAGGATCAACTCATCAAGCCCTGCCGAGCTAATCGGGTCTAGCCCCGCTGATGGCTCATCGAGAAAAATAATCTCAGGCTCCATCACCATCGCCCTTGCAATCGCAACACGTTTGCGCATTCCACCGCTAAGCTCACTTGGCATAAGATTGCCAATACCCTCAAGCCCAACTAACCTAAGCTTCATCTCGCATATTATCTCCATAGCATCTTGATGTAAGTTTGTAAACTCCTCAAGCGCTAGGGTTAAATTCTCCATAACTGTCATTGAACCCCAAAGGGCCCCGTTTTGATACATAACACCAAAACTTCTAAAAATCTCTTCGCGTTCAGAACCAACAGCCTTAACTATATCTCGGCCATCAATTAGTATTTCTCCTTTTTGCGGGTCAATAAGACCTATAAGAGCTCTAAGCAAAGTACTCTTGCCGCAACCACTACCACCTAATACAACAAAAATCTCACCCCGCTTAACTTCAAAGTTAACTTTATCCAATACGATTGTATCGTCATAGCCCACGCGCAGGTCTTTAACTTTTATTATCGATTCATTCGACATATTTTAAATCCCAAATACATATAACAGAACCGACATTATACCCTCTGCGATAACGATAAGAATGATACCGTTAACAACCGCCGCCGTGGTAGAACGGCCAACTGCTGCAGAATCGTTCTTAGTATGCAACCCGCAATAACAACCAACCGCTGCAATAATATACCCAAATATAAAAGATTTAGCAAAACCGCTAAGAAAATCTGAAAGTGAAATAGCAGAAACGAGTTCATTGTAATACGCGATAGGAGTAAACCCAAGCGAATACATAACAATTCCAGCACCGACTAAACCTGACAATATTACCGTTAGAGATAAAAGCGGAACCATCAAAACTGCCGCCACAATACGCGGTAAGACAAGAAATGACACAGGATTCACGCCAAGCGTTATTAACGCATCAAGCTCTTCGTTTATTTTCATTGTGCCAATCTCAGCAGCAAAAGCAGAACCACTTCTAGCACAAAATAAAGTAGCCGCTATAAAAGAGCCTAAAACTCTAAACAAAGACAAACCAACAAGGTCTGCTACGTAGATTTCAACACCAAACATTTTCATCGGAATCGCTGCTTGAAATGCTAAAATAAGCCCAAATAATGTACCAACAAGAATTGAAATGCTAAACGCATTTGGACCGCAATCCTCAATAACCTGCATGTAATCATTAAATCTAAACCTTTTGGGATGACGAAATATTTCAAAAGACTCCTTCATCAATTCACCAAAGAAGAATATCTGGTTATACAGACCTCTCCACCAACCGTAGACTGAATTGCCAATATCACAGACCATATCTGTAAAACTTTGTGTGATTTGTGTGATTGGTTTTGGAGAAATTTTCTCAGGAGCAAATATTTCAAGTCGTTTTGAATATTTACTAGCTAGCCCATGAAAAATAACTTCTCGACTATTTTCTACTTGGAACTTCCTAAGCCAGAGCAAAAGTGCGATACCAGCACCATCACAATGTATGACATTTTCCGCATCTACAACTAAGACGCTAGGCTTCTTGGTGTAAAGCAACTTTCTTGCCTGTGGCCAGATTTGCTCAACTGCGCGCAGATTAAGACTTCCACCAATCTCAACCATCAACTGGTTTGAACTCTCATCTCGAACAATAAAATAAGTTTTAATATCATCAGGTGGTATTGCCATATACAACAACTTACCCTATATAGGTCTATATTCTTATCTTCGATCCAAAGCCATTATGACCATAAAAGAGAGATTTGCAAGTATTTGATTATTCTATTTAGCTTTAGCCGCAGATGGAAAAGATTAAAAGAGTGGAGTTAGTTGTTAGTTGATAAGGTTCATGACATCGCGCACCCGAAAAGAGCTACCCCCTACCACTAACAACTGACAACTAACCACTGCCAACCTCTGCCTGTGTTTAGATTTTTAGACAGAGACCTGCACATACTACTCATTTAGAATTAATTTATTGCAAACACTAAATATTCAAAAGATAATGTCTGTGTGGATGTCTAGATGGTACTTAAAGGTTTCTCCATTATTTGGTTTTTCAACAAAGGAGGTCTTCATGAAATCTGCGATAATAAAAAGCTGTGATGCTCAGGAATGCGCATTCAATACAAGCAATGGATGCCGCGCTTTAGCTATTACCGTCGGAGGAAACAGCGACCAATTCTGCGACACATTCTGCCCTTCAAAAGATAAAGGAGGATACCAAAACGCCAGAGGGATGGTGGGTGCTTGTAAAGTAACAAGCTGCAAGAACAATATAAACTTTGAATGTTCTGCCGAGAGTATTGAAATAGGACATTGGGGCAAAGATGTTGATTGTTTGAGCTACATTAAAAAAGATTAACCGTACAAACTTTAGAGAACCTTATTGCAATTTCCATCCATCTAGGCGACCCTAGCCCATTACATCAAACGATTATGCTAGGGTCGTTTTTTTCTGATCAGAATTGCCAACTTTTGGAGTAAGTGCAAAAAACTGTAAAAATAACAACGCTATAACCAAAAGTATTGCCAAGAGAGGTGCAGTTGAGAAGCTGTATTTATCCGCTAGCAACCCTGCAATTAAAGGGCCGACAAGACCGCATATTCCAACTACAGATTCATTAACCGCAACATATCTAGAACTTTTGCTTGGATGAACCAGCGAATGAAATACCATTCTAAAATAGAATGAACCAGAAAATACTCCATAACAAGCCGCGCAGCTGTAGAGAAGAATTGTCCTAAGTGAGATAGAGAAAATCGCAGCCCCATCTATAAATTGCATTGTTGACACAGCAAATCCTGCGAGAGAAATCACTCCAAATATGCTAAAGAAAGTAGTACTAGCTCTGCGATACATCCATTCTTTACTATGAATAAAGCCCAGGCCCACTAACGCCTGCACGAGATTGAGTATTGCTATGATGGTTCCAATCTGTGATTTTGAAATCACAAATTTAACTCCAACCTTCGGCAGGGTTGCAAAGACAGAATGCCACCCCAAGCAACCTATAGCCACAGCAACCCAGCCAAGCCAAGCTAGATCAGGCAAATTATGGTAGTTGACGCTCGTATCTCTCTCATCTGAGGCAGAAATTTTATTAGGCTCGCCGATAACTTCATCGTGATGATGTTTGGCTTGTTGTCTTAGAAGGTAAATTCCAATAGCATTTAAAATCCCGATAGAACCAATGAAGACAAAACACCATTGCCATGAAAACCATTGCCAGAGAAATCCAGCAATAAACGGGCCAAGCCCAAAACCCATGCTCCATGAGAATGTATAGATTGCAGACGAACGCACAACTCCAAGGTGCTGGTCTGGTTCTACCGCTTTCATAAATATCTGGAACGGTAAAAAGAACATCGCCGACGCAAACG
>WGDE01000087.1 GCA_015493385.1 Phycisphaerae bacterium | reverse complement strand
GGAAGACAAATCAGCCTTATTAGTAAATAAGGCGTCTTTTGTCTGACGCAGTCCGGCGACAAAAAGGTTCGTTTGTCTGCCAAAATGAATTTTTAGAGGTACCCTTAGCTACTTATCGTAAACAACGCCCCAGCCAAGAGCCTTCATTATTTCATCTTCCTCTTTGTGCATCTTTTTAAACTCTTGCTTACTCAAATCGTCAAACCCAAGATTGTGCAAGAGTCCATGAAGTACATACAATAGAAGTTCTGCATCAAAAGAGTTTGAATTTATTTGTGATTGTCTTTTTGCCATATCAGCATTAACAACTATCTCAAAGACTTTTGTTTGGTCGCTAAGATCAAAACTCATAACATCGGTTGTTGAAGAGTCATCCATAAAATCACGATGAACCTCTTGCATCTGTTCATCATCAACAACCGCAATACTTACCTCGGCACTGAAGAGATCAAATCTGTGGCATGTAAATGTAACCAGCTCGATTATCTTTTCACTATCACATGATTCAATATTTGGCAATGTAGTAATTTGAATCTCAATCTTAGCGGAATCGTCATCATTCATTTTCAGATTCTCCAGAAGACATCGCTTCCTCTACAGTAGAGTCAGCATCATCGTTTTTCTCATCAGATTCAGGGTATGCGATTCTAGCGTGATGGTGTGCGGCAAGTGCTTTTGTTAGAGACTTCTGGATACTGCTAAGTTCTCTAAGCGTGATATCGCATTCATCAAACTGACCATCTTGAAGACGTCTCATTATAATGTTATGCACAAGAGATTCTATTCTTGTAGGGCTAACATCAACCATAGCTCTAGTAGCACTCTCGACGCTATCGGCAATCATAACAATAGCAGCCTCTATCGATTGTGGTTTTGGTCCAACATATCTAAATTCACTCTCCGACACGTCCGAGCCTTTGCCGTTGTGTTTTTTCTTGGCTTCTTCGAAAAAATATTGGATTAGCGTTGTTCCATGATGAGTCTCTATAAATTGCCTCAGTGCAACAGGCAAGCCAAACTCTTTGGCAATCTCAATACCATCCTTAACGTGGCCAACAATCACAAGCTGACTCATAGCGGGCGAGAGGTGGTCGTGTCTTGAGGTTTCGCCCATCTGATTTTCTACGAAATAGGCAGGCTTGTTAATCTTACCAATATCGTGATAATAGGCTCCAACACGTGCAAGCAACCCATTAGCCCCAATAGCCTCTGCAGCCGACTCAGAAATAGCCCCTACCAAGAGTGAATGGCTATACGTTCCGGGTGCCTCCATTGCTAATTTTTTCAGTAGCGGCTGATTCGCATCGCTGTAATCTAACAATGTCATACTTGTAACCACGCCGAATACTCTTTCAATAACTGGCAATATACTTTGAATAACAACACCTACAATCAATGTTGCCAACGCAGCCGTTCCAGACTGCTTGAAGAGAGTAGATAGATTTTGGTCTTGTAATATTCCAAGAGACAATGCTATGATAAATACGGTTGTTGCGCTTATTAAACTAACCTGTACGAGTTTCATACGCGTGCGAATCTCGTGAAGGCAATAGCAACAGGGAACTACTCCTGCAAGCATAGTTAGAAGTAAGTTTAAATTCTCCGCCCTATCAACCGCAAGTGATGCAAGTATTGAATAAAACAAACTCATACCAAGCGCAAACCTCTGGTTGTAAGCAATCGTTAAAATCACCGCCGAGGTTACCGCTGTGGCAACTGTAAAGTAAGACCATTCTGGGTCTAATGTGCATATCTTGGCAAATAATAGAAGCCCTGCAAAGAGCAGTAGCATTGAAAATCCACGTACTGTATTTTGAACAATACGTATCTGCCGCGAATAGATATACAGACTTGCCCCTGCGGTTACAATTACTACGATGAGAAATGTAGCGAAGATTTTAGTAAAACTTAGCCAACCAAACTCCGAGCTGCGCACAGTGCTAAAACTAAGTATCATAGTCGCTAGTATTACAAATAAAACCGCAATTAATGACGCGCCGAGTATCCCCTCGTTCACTAATTTAATTAGCCAATCCACACGTTCATCAGCAAAGTTATCACGTAGCTGCTTTCT
>WGDE01000086.1 GCA_015493385.1 Phycisphaerae bacterium | reverse complement strand
GCTCACTTGACTACCTTCTTCAACTAGGATAGAGACAAATGTTCCTTCTTCCATAGTTTGGCCAAGTTGTGGCAGTCTAACTTCTTTTGCCATTTTGTTATTTCCTCTAAGAAAATAAATTTCATAAAAGTTTAATTAAGAGGTTCTCTTAAGCAACGATATTTTTTGCCGCTGCGACAATAGAATCAACACTTGGAATACTCGCAAGCTCTAGTGGTTCACTCATTGGGGGAGGAACATCCTCAGCCGCTAAGTTAACAGGAGCTGCATCGAGATAATCGAAGCCAGTTCTACCGTCATCGAATGTGTATTCCATTAGCTGTCTTGTAACCTCAGCACCACTACCAGCCATACGGAAACCCTCACAAGCGGTAATCATTCGTCCGGTCTTGCGTACTGAGTTTGCAACAGTATCAATATCAAGAGGCTTTAGGCTGCGCAGATCGATAACCTCAGCACTGATGCCTTGTTTCTCGAGTTCTTTCGCCGCTTCAAGAGCAAACATAACCATTCTGCTGTATGTTACGATTGTAACATCGCTACCTTCTCTCTTGATATCTGCTTTGCCAAGAGGAATGATATAGTCTTGGGTAGGCACTGCTCCAAGTTGACCGTATGTTGCTTTGTGTTCAATGAATACAACAGGGTTGTCGCTTTGGATAGCGGCTTTTAATAATCCCTTTGCATCGTATGGTGTTGAAGGCATTACGACGTATAGGCCTGGAATATGCATTAGCCACGCTTCGAGACTCTTAGAGTGGTGAGCGGCGATACATCTACCAACACCACCTTCGCTTCGTACAACCATAGGTACTTTGGCATGGCCACCAAACATGTAACGGTTAAACGCTGCATTGTGCATCAATTGATCGAGCGCTATAGTTAAAAAGTCAACATACATAAGCTCTGTGATAGGTCTCATACCACGAATAGCAGCACCGACGCCAGCTCCAACAATAGCGGCTTCTGAGATTGGAGTGTCTATGACACGCTCTGGGCCAAAATCGCCTAGAAGCCCTTTGGTTGCGCCATAAGCACCACCGTATAGTCCAACATCTTCTCCCATGACGATGATGTCTTTGTCCTTTGCCATCTCTTCAGATTGAGCAGCAACGACAGCTTCACCTATGGAGATGATGTCCATATTGTAGTCTGCTTTAATCTTTGCCTTTGCGTTCTCGGCCTTTTCTTTTTTAGTCTTACCCTCAGCACTATCAAGTGCGATAGAAAATGCATCTGTAGCCTCTAGAGACTTTTTCGCAAGATCGCTGTCTGTAGAGTATTGCGAAGCAGAATATGATTCTTCAACATATACATCTTTAGCTAGATCCTTAGGGTCTGGCCAAGGGCTATCAATAGCGAATTCAGTAGCGTCATTTATTGCTTTGTCTGCATCAGCTTTAATTTCATCTAACTCTTGTTGAGTGGCTAGATTTTCGCTGAGTAGTTTCTCAGAGAGAACGATAATTGGGTCGCGTTGTCTCCAAATCTTTTCTTCTTCTTTAGTTCTGTATGCACGAGGATCGCTTCGGCTGTGTCCGTACCAGCGGTATGTCTTAGCCTCAACAAGCATTAGTTTGTTGTTTGTTCTTGAATATTCAAGTGCCTCAAGCATTGCAAGGTAGACAGCAACAACGTCTTGACCGTCAATAATCATTGCAGGAACATCGTAAGCAGCAGCTCTAACAGCAACATCTTCAATATTTGCTGCACTAACAGTACCCTCGATAGGCGAGCCAGAGAAAGGTACGCTCATACCGTAGAGGTTATTCTCGACAACAGCTACCATTGGAACGTCTAAAACAGAAGCCATATTCATTGACTCGTGGAAAGTTCCTGTGTTTGTAGAACCGTCACCAAAGAATGAAACAACAGCCTTGCCAGTTCCTTTATATTTTTCTGCGTACGCAGCACCAACAGCAGTTGGCTGGTTGCCGCCTACGATACCAGTTGAGCCGAGGTTGCCTTTTTGAACGTCAGCGATATGCATAGAACCGCCGCGTCCGCCGCAATAGCCAGTTTCTTTACCCATAAGCTCTGCCATCATGCGATTCCAGTGCATTTGGCGTTCGCCTTCAGATTCGGCGTATTTGTTGCCACTAGCACCGCAGTGACCATGACCGCGATGAGTTGAACCAAGCACATCGCCGATTTGCATAGCAGCTAGAGCGCCTGTTGCGATAGCTTCTTCGCCGGCGTATAGGTGTGATGCGCCTTTGATAATGTTTTTGCCAAGCAATTCAAAGACTTTCTCTTCGAAGAAACGAATTTCGTAGATTGTTCTTAGCCAATCTTTCGCATCATCAATAGTTATTTGTCCTTTTTTGATAAGTTCGCTTATCTTTGGGACCTTTTTGCCGCGTTTGTCATCAATTTTATGACTCATCTTAGTTAAAGACTCCTAATTGTTTTACATTTAGAGTTTAATTTTCATATTGGCTCCAAGTATAGCGATATCATTTGTTTAGACCAACTAAAATAAGGACTATATTGTTGTAAAAAAGCCTAAATGTTACTGAAACGAAACGTAACGAACAAAAAGTGTTGATTGTTAGTGCTTTTTGTGTATAACTTAGCTCTTGTGATGGTTTTTTTTGTTTGTTTCGTTTCTATTGTGAGGTTTTTAATGGGATTGTTGGCGCAGGATAGACATAAATATATTATGGAGCAGCTCCGCTCTAATGGGCGTATTAAGGTTTCTGATGTTGCTAGAAATCTCGCTGTAACAGAAGTTACTATAAGAAGAGACCTTTCTGCTCTAGAAAAAAACGGATTGCTAAAGAAGACTTATGGCGGCGCCGTTCTTTCTGGGCCTGCAGAGTTGCAGAATTCTCCATCTTGCCGCAAAACAAGAAATCTATCGGCCAAGAAGGCTATTGGTCGCTTAGCGGCGACGCTTATAGAAGATGGTGATAATATATATCTTGAGGCAGGAAGTACTTGCAATGAAATTATTCCCTATCTTTGTGATAAGAAGAACCTTACAATAATTGTCAATTCCATAAATTTGATGAGCCGTCTTCACGAGTTAACGCAGCATAAAATCATAGTAACAGGTGGCCAATATCGCCCTGAGACTATGGATATGATAGGCTTAGCTGCAGAGGCCACAATTCAGCAGCTTGGCGGCTTTATTGCCTTTACAAGCGCAGATGATATTACAGTTGACTCTGGTATCAGCGGGGCAGATATTGCAACGGTTAGTTTTACAAAGCAAGTTTTGATGCGCGCTTCAAAAGCGGTGTTTGTAGGAACAAGGCATAAATTTGATAAAGCAGCTCTATATAAGATTGCAGATTTAGATCAAATTAGTTGTATCGTTACAGACTCTAGGCCTTCTGATATCTGGCTAGAGACAGCACGGGAAAAAAATATAAAGCTTCTTTACCAAGAGTAGAAAATAAGAAGAGATGGGCTATGGGGAATCTGGCTCATATAGAATGAAACTTTCTTGAGTTATCGATGGGAGATACTTATGTCTGCAAATTATGATATTGTTATTATTGGCGGCGGCCCTGGTGGATATGCTGCGGCGATTAGATGTGCGCAAAAGGGAGCTAGCGTTGCTCTAGTAGAAAAAGAGCATATGGGTGGCACTTGTCTCAACAGAGGCTGCATTCCTTCAAAAGCGTTGCTTGGGTCAGCCCACTTTCTGCTTCTTGCCAAACACGCTAATCTGATGGGGCTTGAAATTGGCACTGTTAAGCCTAATTGGACCAAAATACAGGCAAGAAAAGACGCCATTGTTGCAGGCTTTAGAAAGGGTGTTGCCGGTCTCGTTGCGAGTAACAAAGTTAAAATATACCAAGGACGCGGGATTGTTTTAAGTGCTGATAAGGTTCGAATAGAATCGAGCGATGTTGAAGAGATATCAGTAGGTAAGATAATCATTGCTACCGGTTCTGAGCCTGTAGAAGTTCCAATATTTAAATTTGACGGTTCAAAAATCATCTCAAGCAAAGAAGCCCTTAGCCTACCGGAGATTCCTGAATCAATGGTAATTATTGGTGGTGGCGTAATCGGTTGCGAGATGGCATGTGTTTACGCTACTGTTGGATGCAGGGTTACTGTCGTTGAAGCTCTTGATACTATTTTGCCAAACGAGGATGATTGGGTTGGAAAAACTCTCATCAAGGAATTCAAAAAGCTCGGCATAACTACGATGGTTGGCAAAAAGGTGACTTCGATTGACACTGGCTCTTCTCAAGCAAAAGTGTTACTTGAGGGCGGTGAGAGTATTGACTGCGAGAAGGTTCTTGTTGCTGTTGGTAGAAGAGCGACTTGCGATAAAGAGACAATCGAAAATCTATCACTTGAGATTCAAGGCGCAAAGATAGTTGTGAATGAGAAAATGGAAACGAGCGTTACAGGTGTTTATGCTATTGGCGATGCGGTTGGCTCAACTTATCTTGCTCATGGCGCATTTATGGAAGCTGAAGTTGCAGCAGACAATGCAACGGGCGGCGATGAAGAAATGAAGAATTACCATCTGATACCTCGCGCAGTTTATACTTTCCCAGAAGTTGCGTCTGTTGGTCGAAGTGAGAAAAAATGCAAAGAGATGGGGATTGATGTTGTTGTTGGTTCTGCGCCGTTTCGCTCGAATGGCAGAAGCGTTGCCCATAACGAGACTGTCGGAGAGATACGCGTAATACGCAACAGAGCCAATGATGAGATTGTGGGTGTTACAATGCTCGGTGCTACAGTAACAGAGATGCTAGCGGCAGCAAGGGCGTTGATTGGCACTAACGAAAAGATTACCGATATTTGCTTTGCGCATCCGAGTGTTTCTGAAGTGTTGAAAGAGGCTTGGGAGGATGCTTATGGTATTAGTCTCCATGTTCCCCCTAAGAGGCTCTAATTTATGTCTGATACGATTAAAATACAACTTCATAAAACTCCATTTGATATTGTAGACTGCGGCGTTATGCAATATCAAGATGCATTAAAGATGCAAAAGGATGCTGCCGAGAAAAGGGCTTCAAATGAAATTTCTAACACGGTCTTTTTAGTTGAGCATGAACCGGTGATAACTCTCGGAGCGCGCGAGAGTGAGAATAAATTAGTCACAAGTGCTGAGCTTCTAAATGACTCTGGTGTTGATGTTGTAGATATAAGACGCGGCGGCGGTTCGACTGCGCACAACAAAGGACAGCTTGTTATTTACCCTATAGTTGATCTGCGCAGTATGAAAATAGGAATCAATGAATATATTAGAGCCCTTGAGTCTGTGGGGATTGAGCTCTTGGAAAAACTAGGTGTTGATTCAACCCGCAAAAAAGGCCTGCCTGGTATTTGGGTTGATCCTGAAAAGATAGCCTCTATTGGTGTACGTGTCAGCCGCGGGGTTACCTATCATGGAATGGCGATTAATATTTCCAACGACCTCTCAATCTTTGACAATATCGTGCCATGTGGTCTTGATGGAGTTATTATGACTTCAGTGGAAAAGATTACTTCAAAGCATTGGGACATTGAAGATGTTAAGCCAATCTTATCTAAGATAATTTCTAGTAGATGGGCCGTTTAACTCAATTCAACTTAATTTGATTTGTTAACTCCAATTTGGAGATTGATTTATGAGTAGTGATAAAAAGATTGGTAAGTTGCCGCCATGGCTAAAACGTAGGCTCGGTAGCGGTATGACATTTAATCATACCAATAGCACTTTAGAAGAGCTTGGAATCGAGACAATTTGTACGCATGCAAACTGTCCAAACCAAGGTGAATGTTGGAGCAGAGGTACGGCGACAGTTTTAATCCTCGGCGGTATATGCACAAGAAACTGTAAGTTTTGCTCGGTCGCCACTGGTAAACCTTTACCGCCAGATCCAACCGAACCGCTTCGAATTGCCAAGATGGCAAAAGAGATGGGGATTAAATATCTCGTTATAACAAGTGTGGACCGAGACGATCTTGACGATGGCGGGGCGTCTCATTTTAGAGATGTTATGCTTAAATGTCGTGAGCTTGTTCCCGAGATTCGCTTTGAGCTCTTAGTTCCTGATTTTCGAGACTCACAGGATAAATCTCTTGAGATACTAGAAGAAGCTCTTCCGTTCGTTTTTGGCCATAACATTGAAACAACACCAGCTCTTTACAGCATTGCAAGACCAGGTGGTAATTACAAACGCTCACTGGAATTGCTGCGCAAAGCAAAGCAAAGATATCCTGACACCAAAACAAAGACATCAATGATGCTTGGGCTTGGTGAAAAGGATGAAGATTTGATTCAATGTATGCGTGACCTGCAAGAGGTTGGTTGCGATAGGCTCTCACTTGGTCAATACCTCAAGCCATCAAAGACATCGCTCGATGTTGTGGAATATGTAACACCAGAAAAATTTGATTATTGGCGAGACCGCGCAAAAGAACTTGGCTTTAGTTGGGTCATGAGCTCTCCATTCACCAGAAGCTCTTACCACGCAGAACAGGATGAAGTTTGATCTTAGTAAAACAGGGACTGGTGCAACCGGCTTTCAGCCTAACGTACCAGTCCCGGTTTTACTCAATATGTGTGGGGCAACTATATAGACGAGCTTGTCTACGCATCTCATGCAACCAGCGGCGATCATTTTTATTACCACGACCATCTCAAAAGCCCAGTTGTTGCAATTAATATTAACGGTGGTATAATAGAGCGATATGAATACGATGCATATGGTAGCGTGAATACTTATAATACTGATTACAGCCACTATACGCGGTAAGCCAGATAAATAATCCAT
>WGDE01000085.1 GCA_015493385.1 Phycisphaerae bacterium | reverse complement strand
TCCATATCCATCGTAATTTCCATCTGCGATATCAGTTAGGAAATGCTTAATTACGGTTGTTGGAATCATATATCCAATATTGTCTGCAGCGGTTAAGCCTTGAAAAGCAATACCAACCACCTTAGCATTTTGCATTACAGGCCCACCAGAGTTACCTGGGTTTATCGCCGCATCAGTTTGAATGACAAGATGTATATCGGCTCCAGTGTGGCTGTATCTATCGAGTTGGATTCTTGAAACAACACCCTGTGTTACAGATAGTTGCGAACCGCCCATTGGAAAACCGTATGTCGTTACCGAGGTGTGTAATTTTGGAAGTTCTCCAATCTCTAAACTTAATGTTCCATCGAAGAAACCTGCCGGTTCGACAATTTTCAAAGTCGCTAAATCGCAATCATTTGCTATAAATTCAACCCTAGCTAAATATTTCTGAGCACCAGATTGTTTTTTGACGATTATGTATTTTGCATCGGCAACGTTGTGTGCATTGGTGAGTATTCTCTCATTGTCGATAATAAATCCAGACCCAATTCCCTGTCTGAATGGTCTCATCTTCCATGGAGCTGTAAAATCTGGAGCCTGAGTTGCGCTTTGTATCATCACCACAGATTTCTTCATCTGTTCGATTCCTAGAGAATCTTTAGCGAATGTACTATTGGTAATAGAAATGATGATTGCAATAAAAAATGATAAACGTACTAGCATATTAGTCCCATCAAAAAGATATTTGAAATTGTAAAGATAAAGCAAGGTTTGTTACGGTTGTACTACTCGAAATTGTAATACTTCTTTATTGCTTTCGTAATAATCCATCTACAGGATAGCTCATTTGGAAAAATAACTAGATCGCCACTCTCAAAGGTTACACTTTTTTTTGGGTCATTAGAATCGACGACCGTTGCCTTGCCTTCTATGATAAGGCAAGTTTCTTTTTGTGTGTATTCCCAGTCAAATTCACTTGGCTGGGCAGACCAGATTGGCCACTGGCTGCAGTTAACTTTATCCTGCTCTGTTGCTTTGCGTACAATAACATTCTCAACTGTTGACATCTTAGCCTCTCCTGTTATCTCTAGTCTATCGCCTCATTCATTTCTTGAGTTTGGTTGTCACTCAAAACTTCTTCGTCTGATTTGTGTTCTATCTCTTGAATCTTGATTGGCGCCTCTTTTGGCGATATGCTATTAATGAAATATTCAGCCACCTGCATATAATCGACTGCGCCGTTACATTTTGGTTCATATTCAAAAATTGTTTGACCATAACTTGGAGCTTCTGCAAGTTTGACATTTCTGCGTACTTGAGTAGGAATCAACTCTGCTCTATTCCATGCGCACTGCGAGTCTCTCGAGCCTAGCAGGAATTCTTCAATATCATTTTTGACCTCACTAGAGAGAGATGTTCTTGCATCATACATACACAAGAGTACACTTGAGACTCTAAGTTCTGGATTGATTCTCTTGTTTACTAGCGTTGCAGTTTCAAGAAGTTTTCCTAATCCTTGTAACGCCAAAAAGTGCGGTTGTAACGGGATTAAGATTTCCTTCACGGCGGCTAGCGAATTTAGGCTGAGCAATCCAAGCGAAGGAGGGCAGTCTATTATCAGAAAATCATACTCATCTTTAACCGTCTCAATAGCCTCGCGCAGAATTATTTCACGTCCAACAACATTAACGAGTTCACTCTCAGCACCGACTAGGTCTATGCTTGCACCCATTAAAAATATATTCTCGCGTACTTCTATGAAGGCATCTTTTGCTTCTACATTTTGAGTTAATACTTGGTAAGCGCCAACCTCTAGTTCTTCTGGATTTATACCAAGATGTATCGTTAAGTGTGCTTGAGGATCTAAATCTACGAGCGCTACCCTCTTACCCTTTATAGCCAGCGCAGCTGCAGTATTGACAACTGTGGTTGTCTTTCCTACGCCGCCTTTTTGATTCAGTATTGCTATGGTTCTCACGTTTTGAGACTCCTGCAAAGATTGTTTGATCTCTTAAAGCGTTTTCTGAGAGATGTTATTCATCGATGATTTTCTTTCTGATAGCATCAAGCACTCCATTGATAAATCCAGGAGATTGCTGTGAGCTAAATTTCTTCGCCATCTCTATTCCTTCATTTATCACTACCTTATGCGGTATTTCTGGGCATTCGAGGAGCTGATACGTGGATATCCGCAGAATACTTCTCTCAACCGCAGAGATGCGCGGCAGTTGCCAACCTGAGGCTACTGATTGAATGATATTGTCGCATCTATCCAAGTCTTCCCAAGCGCCAATTGCCCATTGCTTTGCCTGCTTGCGTATTAATTCATCATCGCTATTTATGGCAAGGAAATCTTCCATTATAGCCAACGCATCTTTTCCCTGTGCATCTAACTGAAAAATCGCCTGCATTGCTAGTTCTCTTGCTTTAGTACGTCTATCCACTGGTTTATCCTGTAAGAATTAATACGATTTTACTACGATGCAATTGTTTATATTTGCTCAAGAACGCTGACCATATCAATCGCAGATGCCGCAGCATTAGCTCCGGCATTTCCTGCTTTTGTGCCGGCCCTCTCAATAGCCTGTTCGATACTATCGCATGTAAGAATTCCAAACATTGCTGGAACGCCTGTATCATAATTGATTTGACCAACACCTCTTGTAACCTGTTGACAAACATAATCGTAGTGATTTGTCTGACCGCGGATAACTGCGCCAAGGCAGATTACAGCATCGTATTGACCGCTTTGGGCGAGTTTTTTTGCCGCTAGAGTTAATTCGACTGCGCCAGGTACCCAGACGACTACAATCTGTTCTTCCTTTGCGCCATGTCTGGTTAGAGTATCAATCGCTCCGCCGAGAAGTTTATTGGTTATAAACTCATTAAAACGGCTTACAACGATTGCAAACTTGGCACTACCAGTGGTCATTTGACCTTTAATTTCTTTTATCATTTTAATCGACTCCATGTTTGGTTGATTCTTACCGGCTACGCCTATTGGCGCAGAGTATCTTTGCTTTATAAGACCTAATTTTCAGCTCCCCCAGAGAAATCAATTAGCACATGCAACTCAATGCGAATATGGCAGCATCTATAAGAGGGTAACTGCCGGTATTCTAAAGTGTTATGTGGCTACAATCCAGAGAAATTTCTTAAGGGTTCCCTTTATAGTTAAAAAGTCTAAATTAAAAGTTTTAAAGAGTAAGTTGCCCCTTGAGATTGTCGAGAGAATAACTAGTTGATGTTGTTTATGTTACCCTAAATATTTGCTAGGATATTTGATGCTATACGAAGAAGATTTCTCAAGCCCTTGGGATAAGGCTCAGCGATGCGCAATGCGTGCACATGAGCTTTATGAATCTGGTGATATTGAACATGCCATAGGTATGCTTGACGCTGCAATAGAGATAAATCCAGACAATCCAAGTCTATACTTTAACAAGGGTTTGGCCTTTGAGGCTATTGATTGTTTCCAAGATGCTATTGAACAGCATCAAAGGGCACTTGAGATTGCACCTGACGATCTTGAGATTCTAAATGCATTAGCTCTTGATTATACTAGAAATGGCGAATTTGACCGTTCCCTAGAGGTTTTTGAGTATATTGAGCGGATTGATAATAACAATGAGCCGTGTTTTTGCAATCGTATTATAACCTATACAGAGCTAAATAAGCATGAGAAGGCAGAGGAAATGTTTTATCTAGCTCAGCAGATAGACCCAGATTGTCCATTGTGTTTCTACAATATTGGCAATTCTCTATACAGCAGGGCGGCGTTTGACAGAGCTATTTGGTGCTGGGAGAAGGTCAAAGAGCTTGATGCGCGTCACCCTCAGATAAATTATCGTATCGGCCAAGCCTATTGGGCAATCGGCAACAATAAGATGGCGCAGAGATATTTTGAAGAAGAACTGAATAATGATCCATCTCAGATTGAGGTCTTGCTAGATATGGCTGTTGTTCTGCTCGAACAGGGTGATACTCACGCAGCAAGGAATGAGCTTGTTCGTATTCTTGAGAAAGACGCATTTAATGCATCGGCTATGTTTTATCTTGGCGAGTCGTATCTTTTTGACTCTAAAAGCCAAGAAGCAGTCGACTATTACCGAAAAGCACTTGAGATAGATAGCTATATGAGTGGTCCGCGATATCGGCTTGCCCAGATTGCTATGAATGATGGCGATGAAAAATCGGTAGCACCCTTGCTAAAATCTGAACTCGAACTAGACATCCAAAGTCCTGAGATATTCTTATCAATAGGTACAATGCTACTAAAAGTAGGTGTGGTTGAACACGCAATATATAGCTTTCTTCAGGTTATAGACCTTGATAGTAAGAGTGTCAAGGCCTACCAATATCTCTCGCGTTCGCTACATGCGATTGGTCAGTACGAGGATTCTCTAGAGTTTCTTGAGCATGGCCTAACATTGGACGAAGATAATCCATCATTAAATCTTGATGCGGCCATGTTGTATCTTGAGATGGGCTTCGCCTTGGAAGCTAAGAAGCACCTAGATAAGGCAAGTCTGCTCTGGCCGGAAAATGCCGAGCTAAACGAAATTCGCGCAGAGGTTGAAAAGGCTCTAGTGTATAAATCTTAGCTTGTGTGTTCTGCAATAATCTTCTCTACCGTTTAAATGATAAAATTGGGACAGGTAGAACTAGTTTTCGACAGAACGTGCGTCTGCTCTTCATAGCAAAAAAAAACTGATAATCGTTGCATTTGAGATAATTCTAATTATAATCTATGGCTCAATTGGCTGAGTGGCGGAATTGGCAGACGCTGGGGATTTAAAATCCCTTGCCTATAATGGGCGTGTGGGTTCGAGTCCCACCTCGGCTATAATTGTTTTTTTGCCATCAAGCAGTAAGACTTTCCAAAACCTTCTCTAAAACTATTTCCTGAACTGTTTCAATGTCTTGGCTTGCGTCTATGATGTGAATAGCACCGGCAGCGCCTTCATTTGATTTGTAGAGTTTTGCGAATTCTATATACCCATCACGTACTTTTCTGTGATATATATCGCCTTTTGCTTCCATTCTATCTAGAGATTCATCTAGCCTTGAGCTACTTTTATCGAGAGGTAAATCCAGAATGATTGTCGTATCTGGGAAACTGCGTTTGAGTGAAATATTTGCGATATCTACAACCGCCTCAATTCCAAAGCCTCCAGCATAGCCTTGATATGCGCAGCTACTTGAGAGCCATCTATCCATAACCACACAACTTCCAGCTGCAAGGGCGGGGGCTATTTTTTCTTTCCATAGCTGCGCTCTTGCTGCCATATATAGTAACAATTCAACATTGTCGTCCATCCCGTGATAATCATGGCCAAGCAGAATGCCTCTGATTGCCTCGCCTATTATAGTTGTTCCGGGATCGCGGAAATTCTCAACTTTATATCCAAGACTTTCTATATGTGCGCTTAGGAGTTTTGTCTGCGTAGTCTTTCCGCAGCCGTCTGGGCCGTCAAGAACGACGAACTTAGATGTAAATATATCATTATTCATATTGTGAGCTTCTATATTTAGAGCCTGCGATTAGCAAGTTATCCTAAACTGTTTCTCAAAGACCTTCTCAAAATCGTAAACGTCGTCAAAGTCTTCTATTCTGTCGCTTGGCTGCGCACTCATCCATTCGTTTTCAATCATAAGGTAGACAATGTTGCCAAAATCTCTCGTATTTTTTACATTCCAGTTCTCTAATACTGTCCGTGCCAGACGCCCCCATCTCTCGCTGGCAAGCTCGCCAAGCCCTTTAGCCAATGCCTCACCTGTAATATGGCCAATTTGATCGTATGGGTTTTGATCTCTGAGTTTGCGCACAGTAGTACCTAGCCCCTCATACACAAATCTAAGTGCATCTGGGTGATATCTTCCATCGCTGCGAGCTATCTGTTCTATTGTTTTTTTTGTATTCACTGCCCTTAATGCACTCTCTGACCAGGCTTTGCTCCAGAGTCTGGAGAGATAATACTAATCTCACTTCCGCCAGGACCAGCAGCCACAATCATAGCTTCCGATACGCCAAATCTCATCTTTCTAGGCGCTAGGTTCGCAACACATACAACTAATCTTCCAAGAAGATCTTCTGGCTTGTACGCCTTTGAGATTCCGGCAAACACGTTCTTCTTAATTCCACCAATATCAAGGATTAAGTGCAAGAGTTTGTCTGCGCCCTCTACATTTTCTGCTAAGACAATCTTAGCTACTCTAAGGTCAACCTTCATAAAATCGTCAAAGTTGCATTCGTCTGCAAGGGGTTCATCAAGTTCAATCTTAGTCTCTTCTACAGCCGCTACTTCTTCTTGTGGTTGTTCTTCTTTTGATTCTTCAAGCATTGCTTCTACCTTTTCCATCTCAACACGTTCTATTAGTCTATTAAATTTTTCAATCTCATGATCAACTAAAACCTCATCGCTATCAGCAAATGTTAGAGGTTTAATATTGAGGATTGATTCTATCTTTGCGGCGTAATCCGGTAAAACAGCTTTTATGTAGATTGTCAGGATACGTACTGCATTTAAAACAGCGCTTAATGTTTCGCTCGTTTCTTTTTCGTTTGTCTTGATGCTAACCCACGGCTGTTTCTCGTCGATATATTTATTAACTTCATCTGTTAGAGTAGATATCGTGCGCATTGCTGAGCGATATTTAAGCGATTCATAATCTGCTATAATACTGTTCTTTTGTGCTTGGATTTTTGAAACTAATTCTTTTCCCTGCTCATCCATAGCAATGATTTTGCCACCTAGTTTCTTCTTCAACATTGGTACGCTTCTGCTAGAGAGATTGGCAAGCTTGCCGACTAAATCTGAGTTTACCCTTGCGATAAAATCTTCAATATTAAAATCAATGTCATCAACCCCGTCGCTTAGTTTTACTGCATAGTAGTAACGCAGGTATTGAGGGTCTAGATGATTTAAGTATGTTCTTGCCTTAATCAACGTTCCTTTACTCTTGCTCATCTTCTTGCCGTTTAGAGTTAGGAAGCCATGTACAAATAATTTGTTGGCAGTCTTAAATCCTGCGCCCATTAACATTGCAGGCCAAAATAATGCGTGGAAGTTTATAATGTCTTTTCCGATAAAGTGGTAGAGTTCCCACTCTTTAGAGTTCCAGAGTTGGTCAAAATCGATTCCATTCTTCTCGCAGAAGTTTTTCGCTGAAGCCATATACCCGATAGGAGCATCAAGCCAGACATAGAAATACTTGTCTTCTTCGCCCGGTATCTTAAATCCGAAATATGGCCCGTCTCTTGAGATGTCCCAGTCCATTAGTCCGCTCTTGAACCATTCACCAATTTTATTGGCGACTGATTTATGGGCATGCCCAGATTCTAAAAGTTTTTTTACCTGCGATTCATATTTACTGAGCTTAAAGAAGTAATGTTTACTCTCTTTGCGCACAGGCTTCGAAGAGCAGATTGCACATCTTGCTTCTCTTAATTCCGTCGGAGAGTATGTCGCTCCGCATTGGTCGCAGGAGTCGCCATATTGATCGGCTGCGCCGCATTTTGGGCAAACTCCCTTTATAAATCTATCTGGTAAAAACATATTGCAATCGTTGCAATAGGCCTGCTCAATTGTTTTTGTTGCTATTGAGCCGTTATCTTTGAGCTTGCTGTAGACGTACTCGCTAAGGGCTTTGTTTTCGTCTGAATGGGTTGTGTAGAAGTTATCAAACTCGATCCCAAAATCTGCAAAGTCTTTTGAGTGTTCGCTGTGTATTTCGTCTATAAGCTGCTGTGGCGTTATACCCTTTTGACGAGCATGGAGCATAATAGGTGTGCCATGCGCATCGTCAGCGCAGAAATAACGACATTCATTGTTGCATAGTTTCTGGAATCTTACCCAGATATCTGTTTGAATATATTCTACCATATGCCCAATATGGATTGGTCCGTTAGCGTACGGTAGTGCTGATGTTACTGCTATCTTGCGAGACATTAGTCTTCCTTCTTTGTATTATTGCCCTGGTTATTCTCAGTTTTTGCGGTGGCATTCTTTCTAGCCGGCCTGCGTCTTCTTTTTTTTCTTGCAGGATTATTTTGCTCGTTTTGTTTTTGCCCATTATTATCTTGTGGTTTATTCTCAGTCTTCTTTTGAGAATTCTGTGGTCTTGGCTTGCGCCTTCTATTGCTGTTTCGCGATGGGCGTTGAGAGCTTTGTTTTTGCTCTTCGTTCTTATCGCTGCTACTATTTTCTTGCTTGTCTGAATCTTGCTTCCTTTGGTTGTTTCTGTCGGTTGGTCTATTGTTGCGTTCAGGACGTCTGTTATTTGAGCTTCTGACCTCTTGAGGTTTTTTGGGCTGAGGAGGTCTTTGGTCTTCGAGTATCTCAATACTCTCAAGAGGTACTGCCTCAAACTTTCCATCGTCATGCAAGACTTTTACCAACTGGGTTAAGATTTGATAATCGACAACCTTACCCAAGCCATGTTCGGTCTTCACTCTTGTTGCGCGGTTTGGCAAGTTTGCCTTTAGCTGTTTGTATGTTTCGTCTTCAAAACGCAGACAGCATCTGAGCCTTCCACAATGGCCACTAATCTTAGATGGGTCGAGTGTCGCCTTTTGAACCTTTGCCATTCTCATATTTACAGGTTTTAGAATTTTGAGATACCTAGAACAGCAACATTGCTGACCACATGTCTCGTAGTCGCTTATTATCCTAGCTTCATCTCGCGCTCCGATTTGGCGCATCTCAATTCTAGTCTGGAAATCTCTAGCGAGTCTTTTAACAAGCTCTCTAAAATCAACCCTGCCGTCGCTTAGGAAATAGAAGATGATTCTCTCGCCGCCAAAGATATGCTCAAAATCAACAATCTTCATCTCAAGCCCTAGCTCTTTGACTATGCGCAAACATACCTGCAACTCTTCCTTGGCAGATTCGTTGATGTGTTTTTCTTCGCTAAGGTCTTCAGCAGTTGCAAACCTTACGAAAGTCCCACCCTTGCCTATTGGGTATTCATCTCCCTGCCTTTCATAATACTCGTGCAAATCGTTGCAGCTAGTCTTTAGATTTCCGCCCTTGTAGCTATACTGGCCAACAAGCTTGCCAATCTCTAGACCTCTATCGGTCTTGATGACAACTTTGGACTTTGTGTACGGAATACTCGTCTCGCTATGGCTAAACCAACCGAGCATACCCATTTTCCCGTAGCTAACGAGCATCTTATTTTTCTTTTGTTTATCTTTAATAGACATTGTTTCCTATTCATTTTAGGCGTTCGATGAATTGCTGGCTAAAACCGTGCAAGCTTATCTTGAACGCAAATTTAAACTCTATATACTAGCAGACTCAGTGAATTTGAGCAACATTTCCTCAAAAATCAATCTTTCATTTACAGAGGAGTCCACCCAGTCCATACTTTGATACACCTTTTGGATGTTTTCGATGCAACTATCTATATCATAAGCATTTGCAAGAGTCTCTATTAAATCTTTCTGGTCAGAGTTTATAATCTCGGAGTTTCTATCAATATTGATTTTCATTGCATCGCTCATTAAACTCATCACCATACGAAGTAAAATACGGTTTGCGCGGCGTGAGATATCGCTTTTACTCACATTCTCTAGGCTCTCGGCCCAGAATTTAGCAATATCTTTGCTGGTATTGACAAGCGAATTGGCAGTTTCTAGGGCAGTCTCTAGCCTCAGTGAAGATATTTTCTTGGCAATAGCCTTCTTTACTTCGTATAGACTCACATCATTTGCCATTAGTTTGGATAGTTCCAGGCTTTTTCCAAGGCTACCATCTGTAAGTCTCGCCCAGTAAATCGCTTGTGATAAATCCAGCCCCTTGTCTTCAAGTTTATCTACAACTATATTCTCATCAATAGAGCCAAACCTTACAACGCGAGATCTTGATAATGTTGTTGGCAAAAGCTTGTCTAGCCTGTTGGTTAGCAGAATTATCACACAAAATGTGGGCGGTTCTTCGAGTGTTTTTAGAAGGGCATTTTGGCTAGCAGCATTGAGTTTTTCCGCTTCATCTATAATATAGATGACTTTATTGCCTTTTTTGGGCTTATTTGCAATCTGTTTTACCACAAACTCATCAATAACATCTTTGGGCATATCGATAGGAGTCTTTTTTCTATTTTCTGCTTTCTCTGAAAAGCGTATCAACTCCTTATATATAAGCTTTATATCAGGGTGTGAATTCGCCTCTGCCAAGAGGCATGACTCGCATTTCCCGCAGCTATCCAAAAAGACGCCATCATCGGTCTCGCTTTTTACCGGCGACTCACATAATAGCGTTTTTGCCCATTCTATGGCGGTTTTTTTCTTCCCAACCCCATCTATTCCAGCAAATATATAGGCATGGCTAAGCCTGTTCAAACGCATTGAGCGTTGAAATGTATCTATCGCGTTGTCTTGAGAGTGTATTTGCCTTAAGCTCATTTATTCCAATTTCGTAGTTTGTAGATTAGAATTAAGGGTAGTTCTAATAATTGCTTTTGAGCAGCAAGTAGAAAATTTTTGTTGTCCGGCAAGGAAGACAAATCAGCCTTATTAGTAAATAAGGCGTCTTTTGTCTGACGCAGTCCGGCGACAAAAAGGTTCGTTTGTCTGCCAAAATGAATTGTTAGAGGTTCCCTTTGGAATTATAGCGATATTACGGGCTAATACAAGCATTCTAGGGATGTTGTTTTCTAAACGCTAAGGACGCAGAATAACATTACCATGAAGGGGCGATTGGGTTTGGAATCGCAAGCGATGTCTGTTAACGCTTGAGAATAGAATTTCCATGCCTTTTTAACTGCTTTAACGCAAGGGAACCCTATTAGAGTTGAAACTCTAACAGGGTAAGCGCAAAAGGCGCGAGAGGTGCAAACGAAACGGATTAGAAGAACTTGTTTTATTTGAAAAACTAACTTTCTCTGCTGTGTGGGGATGGACGCTCAATGTTGCGTAAACACGTTTTGTCTTTTTCCTGTTTGATTCATCGTATAAACACCTATATGATTTCTTCTGGTGAGTTACCGAGAATATATTCACTTAAAAGGAGAGGTATATGCGAGTAAAGAGCATTAGAATTGCAGTCTTGAGTGTGCTTTTTTGTCTTCAGGGAGTTTATGCTGGCGAAGAGGTGATTCTTTCGATTGCGGGAAAAGAATACACAAATCTTGATGTTGCTAAACATATATATGTAAATTGTAAATTCCGTGAGTTCGATAGGGCGGCGGCTGATGGCTATATAATTAAACGCATGGCTGATCGCACTAAGCAAAAGTTTACGGCGCTTAGTTTTGCAAATAGATGTTTTGAGGAGCGACATGGTATTTTTGCTACTGAACAGGAAATAATTGAGCAGATTGCTCGCTATGAAAGCAGTAATATTTATGGTTTAGGGCGTATAAAAGGTAAGATACCATTGTCAGCTATTGAAGAAGAGAGAAGGGAGTTGCGTATGAGATATAATGCGAGAATCCGTATTTTAGCTGATAAAAGGGCAGAGTATATTGATCCTGATTATAAAAAAATGACAAAGCAAGATATTGAAGAGTTTGTTGATGATTTTCGTAACACATTTCATCCTGCGAAACTGGGGCAAAGGGAAGCTGTTTTTGTTAGGGGGATTCATTTTATACAATCAGCGAAGGGGCCAGAAGACTATCCATCTTTGCGTAAAAAAACAGAAGAGCTTAAAAAAAGGCTTGATAAAGGTGAGCTGCTTGAGGAAATTGCAGACGAGTATGATGGTCTTTACATTGGCGATGGAGATGAGGTTTGGTTGTCTCCACATGATTTACAGAAAGAGGGATTGTCAGCGTTGGTTCCATGGTCATTACTTAAAGGTAAATATATTTTAGCTAAATTTAAAATGAGTGCAGGGGCTCCAATTATGATAGTCAAAGTGTTAGATTACAAGCCTAATACTCGTACAGATATTGGCATGGCATTCACTGTGTTTAGCGATAAACACGTACGGGAAGAAGCCATGGAATTGGCAATAGAATTTAAACGCAACAAGGTACTTCGTGAGTCTAAAGAATTGCGAGAAATTAAACGGTCGATTAAATGGTTGTACAAACCTGCTGAGACTTCTCAAAAAATTGTAGAGGCTTACTATGAGTTTATTGAGAAAAAATATATTAATAGACAGGTGTCAGTGGTCAGTGGTTAGTTGATGGTTACCACTAATCCCCTATCTTGTTGGCTGTATCTCAAGAATCAAAAGCCCTTTGCTGGCTTTAATGTCTGTTATCAATACGTCGGAGCCCATAAACTTAAATTTTGGGGCAAACGATTTATCCAAGAGTAGTGAATCTAGCAGTTTTTCTTGCGTTGTTGCAGTTTCTATGCCCTCATTATTCGTTAAATATTTTTTTATCACTCTCTTTAGTATAAATTTTGCGGGTAATCTGCCAGCTCTGACCTTGCCTAATTTGATTAGCAGACTTGTGTCATCTTGAATCTGCGCAGAGAGATTGATTTTCAATATTGTTGCTATCTTGCCAATATCTATAGAACAGACAATCTCTACTCTGTCGGTGTTAATTCTTACCTTTGCCCATTTAATAGTTAGCCCATCAAAAGTAACTGGCCAACTCTGATGGGCAAGAATATCGTTTATGCCAACTTCAGAGAGTCTAAGGGCAAACTCATCGCCTCTGTTTACACCGTTAAAAAAGTCTGGGCCAATTTTGTGGGTTAGATATATACTAACTTCG
>WGDE01000084.1 GCA_015493385.1 Phycisphaerae bacterium | reverse complement strand
GACACAAAAAAAATCCTAAAAAAATGATATACTTGACTTAAGTCAAAGACATTATCACAAGTGAGAATATAATGTTAATCGATAAAGTTGAATATTAATAATGTTTTTTACTTAGACACAAACGCTAGAGCTATTATAATGTTATCACCACCCTGCGCTGGAGAATGAAAATGGCGAACAAAAAGACAAACATATTGGCTAGCATAGACGCTAAAGCCTCAAATCTAGCTCAACTAATAGAGTATTCAAGTGATTCTGTAGTAAGCAAAACTCTGCTGGATAAACCTGTTGGTAGCATCACACTTTTTGCTTTTGACCAAGGGCAAAGATTAAGTACACATAGCGCACCTTTCGATGCAGTAGTCCAAATTGTGAATGGAGAAGCTCTAATCACGATTGACAAGGATGAGCACATTGTAGGTACCGGAGAAATCATAATTATGCCTGCGGATATTCCCCACGCTCTCTATGCAAATAAAGAGTTTAAGATGCTACTAACTATGATTAAAAGTAAAAATTAAAACTATATAAAAATAAGTGGTAATAATTAAAACTAAGAAATAGGAGTCTAAAATGAGTATGTTCTGTTATCAGTGCGAACAAACAGCCGCTGGAAAAGGCTGTACTAAAATAGGTGTCTGTGGTAAAGACCAAGATACTGCAAACTTGCAGGATTATTTAATTTATCTAACCAAAGCGATATCAATGTACGCCCACCGCGCAAGGGCATTAGGCAAGAGCGACAAATCAATTGATAAGTATGTAGTTGAAGCTCTATTTACTACAGTCACAAATGTAAACTTTGATCCAAGCAACCTTGAGAAATTAATTGACGAGGGAAATAATGCCCTTCAAAATGCAAGAGCAATGTACAAAGAAGCTGGCGGCGAGCCAATCGCAGATGCAGACGCATTCTCTGTTGCATCTTCAAGAGAAGAAAGAATTGCTTTCGCCCAATCAGTTGCAATAGCAAGTAGACTAGAACAACTTGGTAGTGACATCGCAGGATTGCAAGAGTTAATCACATACGGGTTAAAGGGAATGGCTGCGTACGCTGACCACGCAAGAATTCTTGGTCAAGAAGACGATGACGTTTATGCATTCTTCCATGAAGCACTTAATTTCTTGACAACTCCAGAGGCAAAAGAAGTAGACCCTCTAGTTGCAATGGCAATGAAAACTGGTGAAGTAAACTTAAAAGTTATGGCTCTCTTGGACACAGCAAACACTAGCGTGTATGGGCACCCTGAGCCAACACAGGTTCGTATAACTCCAGTTAAAGGTAAGGCAATTCTAGTTTCAGGCCACGACTTGAAAGATCTTGAGCTTCTTCTAGAGCAGACTAAAGACAAGGGCATAAATATCTACACACACAGTGAGATGCTTCCTTGTAATGCATATCCAGGGCTTAAAAAATACTCGCACCTTGTCGGAAATTATGGTGGTGCTTGGCAAGATCAGGCAAAAGAATTTGACGCCTTCCCTGGCGCAATCTTAATGACAACAAACTGTATTCAAAAACCAAGGGAAACTTATAAGGCTAGAATCTTTACTACAGGTCTTGTTCAATGGCCAGGCGTTACTCACATAGGTGACGATAAAGATTTCTCAGCCGTTATTGAAGCTGCACTTGAGGCAGAAGGCTTCACAGAAGATGCCCCTGAGAAAAAAATAACAATAGGATTTGCTCACAACGCAGTAATGAATGTTGCGCCAACTGTTATTGAAGCCGTTAAGTCTGGTGCGATTCGCCACTTCTTCCTAGTTGGTGGATGTGATGGAGCAAAGACTGGACGTAACTACTACACAGAGATGGCTACCAGCATCCCAGATGATTGTGTGATTTTAACACTAGCCTGCGGCAAGTATCGCTTCAACAAACTTGAGTTTGGCGATATCGGTGGTATTCCACGCCTACTAGACTGTGGACAATGTAATGATGCATATTCTGCAATTCAAATAGCAATCGCTCTTGCCGGTGCATTTGAATGTGGAGTGAACGACTTACCACTTTCAATCATATTGAGCTGGTACGAGCAGAAGGCTGTTTGTATTCTATTAACACTGCTTCACCTTGGAATTAAGAATATTAAAATCGGTCCGACATTGCCTGCCTTCATCGGCGAAAATGTTTTAAATGTGCTTGTTGAAAACTTTAACATTGCACCAACAACAGATGCCGCAAGCGACCTTAAAGAGATTCTCGGCTAAACTAGAGACATGCATACTATTCAAGAGCGGCTTGTAATTATGCAAGCCGCTCTTTTTGAAAAGATATATTGGAGTTTTTTTATGGCAGTTAGAAAAATTATTGAAATTGATGAAAATAAATGTGATGGCTGTGGTCTTTGTGCAAGTGCTTGCCACGAAGGTGCCATCCAGATGATAAATGGCAAAGCGAAACTTGTGCGTGATGACTATTGCGACGGGCTTGGCGATTGTATTGGCTCATGCCCACAGGACGCTATCACAATTATAGAACGCGATGCTGCCGCTTACGACCAAGCCGCAGTAGATGCGCATCTGGGCAAAAGTAGCGACGCAGCAACGCCGCCAAAAATGAGCGGTTGCCCCGGTACAATGGCAAGGAGTTTAGCACAAAAAGATTCACCATCGCCAAGCTCTTGCAATTGCCAAGATGCCTCAACATCGCCAAGTGAGAAATCTATGCTTGGGCATTGGCCTGTCCAGCTTACTCTGCTTGCGCCAAACGCTCCATATTTCCAAAACGCTAATTTACTTCTAGCAGCAGATTGCGTACCTTTTGCGGTAGCCGATTTTCACGGTAAGTTTCTTGCTGGAAAAACCGTTGCGGTTGGATGCCCTAAACTAGACGATGCTGGTAGCTATGTAGAAAAATTGACGCAGATATTTAAACTCAACAAGATTAACTCTCTAACAGTTGTGCATATGGAAGTTCCTTGTTGTTCTGGAATGATGGCAATCGCAATGAGAGCAATCGAAGCTGCTGGAATAGAACTAGAGATCAAAGATATTATGGTTTCACTGCAAGGCGATATACTTAGTGAGAATGTTGTACAGCTCTAATAACATCATTTACAAAGTGAGTATAGAGATGGATATATTAACTAAAATATTAAAAGAATTCTGGGTTACAGTCGGTCAAATGAGCCCGTATCTTCTTTTTGGCTTTATCGTTGCTGGACTAATCTCCGTCTTTATCTCTGCCAATACTGTACGCAAACATCTTGGAGGAAAGAAGCTTTGGCCTATAACTAAGGCTTCCCTCCTAGGTATTCCTTTGCCGCTTTGTTCTTGTGGCGTCTTGCCAGTAACAACTTCTTTGTATAAGCAGGGAGCAAGCAAGGGAGCAAGTATCTCATTTCTTCTCTCAACACCGCAGACAGGGGTTGACTCGCTCGCTCTAACGTATTCACTACTTGGCCCTGCATTCACAATCATTAGACCAATAACAACTTTTCTAACAGGAATTATCGGTGGACTCTTAGTAGAGACCTTTGACCCTAGCACAAAGCAGATTGAAGAGAATAACGAGGTCTTGACCAGTAGCGATAAAAAAGGTGTGGGAGAAAAATTGCAGGCGGCTTTAAAATATGCCGTTATCACACTACCGAAAGATGTTGGCAAGCCAATGCTTATTGGTGTTGGGATTGCTGCTATATTATCTGCGATAATCCCTGCTGACTTTTTCGCAGGAAAACTTGGTAGAGGCCTGTTGCCAATGATTGCTATGATGCTCATTGGGATTCCAGTATACGTTTGCTCTAGCGCATCTGTACCAATAGCTGCAGCAATGATGATTAAAGGGCTATCACCTGGTGCGGCACTTGTTTTCTTAATGACAGGACCAGCAACAAACGCAGCATCGTTTGCGACTATATACGGATCGTTTGGCAAAAAAACAGCTCTGATATATATTTCTACTGTAGCAATCTGCTCACTTATATTTGGAGCAATCATTGATTTTCTAGCATTTAATATAGGAATCAAAATGCTCAGCGATCAGATGTGGATGATGCCCAAGATTATCAATGACACCTGCGCAGTCATACTAATATTACTTCTTGTAAATGGAATAATTGCCAAACATAAGCACGCGAAAAAATAGGCTCTAATTAACAGCCACAAGCTCCTGCAGAGTTATTCGCGGGAAGAGTCTTTTGCGTTAATAAAGTTATTATTTGCGATCGCTACTTTTGTTCGGCGTCACCTTCTTTACCTTCTTACTCGATGGTGCTTCTTGCATCTGCTCAAGCATTTTAGAGATATGGTCCATTTTAGCCTCAATGCGATCAAGTCTCTGCGCCACATCTGCAAGATCATCTTTTTGGCTAAGCAATGATTTTTCAATCAAATCTTGATAGCGTTCCATAATCCTCTCAAACACTTCAGCTGTTTGAGTCTGTTGACTCTTTTGCAAAGGAACATTAACCTCATAGGAAGTTG
This sequence comes from Phycisphaerae bacterium, assembly GCA_015493385.1. Classification (GTDB taxonomy): domain Bacteria; phylum Planctomycetota; class Phycisphaerae; order Sedimentisphaerales; family Sedimentisphaeraceae; genus S145-28. The sequence goes on along the minus strand of WGDE01000084.1, from coordinate 1,501 downwards.
AATAATTAGCACTAACAACGTCATCAGTAACAGTAAACACTATAGCTGCACTTAAAGCTAAGATTGAAATAGCAAAGAAATATTTTCGCATTTTATAATCTCCATTAAAAAAATATCGCATACACACAGAGATGTTATCGGCAAAGAAGAGCATCCACAATCAGTGCATACTTTACAAAAAAAGGACGCCTTGATTTAAGGCGCCCTTTAGTAGATTCTTTTGTGACATAATTACTAGCTATGTCTGCGTCTATTCAAAACAACAAACAACGAAGTGACGCCAAATAGACCCATTGACATAGGCTCTGGAACCATATCCACAACAGCTTCATCAATGATAGATGCGTAGTTGGCAACTCTAAGTGCTGTAAATGTATCCGGATGAGGATACGCTGTATTATAGCCATTTCTAAACCAAGTCTCGCTATATCTCTCTACAGTTCTAAAGAGACCAGCCACTTGCCACTCGCCATCAACCTGCACAAACCAACCACCACCAGAATCACCCAATGCTGGTGCCGCTTCAAATTCTGTAGCTCGACTAGTTCCAAGTTCATTAAAGTTACCAGTAATAGCACTTTCAGTGAGGTCTGTCACTTTATTTGTCCCCCAGACAATCTCGTTACTACTAGAGCCCCAAGCATATCCATACTCAACACCATCATTAGTCAGTGGGTTTCCACTAACGCGACCAAATCCACCAATAGTTGCAATATAGTTTTGTTCAGTATGGCCAGAATATATCCCAACGTAATCACTTAGATTAGCAGCTTGACCAGTGAGCGTTTCTATCTTGACAAGCCTGATATCAGCATCTCCAAACTGATGAATATCAGCTGCACGGTATGTTTTACCTGCAATCTTAATGGAAGTTCCCACTCCTCCACCTTGATGACAAGTAGTTAACACTAATTGCTCACCAACGGCTACACATGAAGCATTAGAGCCCCATTGTCCTACAACTTCACCTGGGTTAGGTACGTCTTGGTAATTGCCCTGAGTTATAATTGCAAACGATTTCGCAGACAATAAAAGTACAATTGAAATAGTTAAAAATCTAAACCCCATCGATATAAACTCCTGAAAAGAAAAATTATTAATTTACTCAGGAGGAATTTCGACCCTAACAGGGCAACCCTTAACTAGTCGTCCCTGAAAAAAACACTCTTTCTGAGTTTTTCTAAACTGGCATTGCTTTCAGAAAGGTCATTAGTCTCATTTTTAGCATATTTTCGATATCGCAAAGAAGTTTAATAAGCGCAAAAGTAAACTTCCTTAGAAGTTTACGCATATTGAATCCGCACGCACTTAAGATTGCGTTTATTTTGTCACCTTCAACTCCTTTTAGATAGTTGCGATCTAATCGGTTTTCACTCTTGCAATGACCAATCACTGGTTCAATGCTTGAGCGGCGTTTAAACCACCGTCTTATGCTGGCTTTCTTTTTTCGCCAACCGCGCCTAACCATATTAACATCAGCAATGTCATTGCAGCCATGCTT
>WGDE01000083.1 GCA_015493385.1 Phycisphaerae bacterium | reverse complement strand
ACACAGGGTTACAGTTGAATTTCTAGACTTTAGTAGGGTGTAATTGGGTCAGGGTTCACGTCCTGCCGGAAAATACGCCCGGCAGGATTCGCTTACGCGGCTTTCGCTTTCGCTCTTGTCAAACCTGCTTGGGTGATTGCTGCGCAATCACGCAGGTTCGAAGCCTGCCGGAAAATACGCCCGGCAGGATTCGAACCTGCGGCCTTCTGATTAGGAATCAGATGCTCTATCCAGCTGAGCTACGAGCGCTTATTTCTCTTATCTTGCTTGATTGCTTATTAGAGAGTGCCTCTTTATAGCCAAAGAAGGCTTTTAGGTCTAGAAATTTCTGTGGTTTTAGGTATTTTTTTTATTCTTTTTATATTAAACTAGTCGACCTATTAGGGGTATGAAAAGTGTATTTAATACTGTGAAAAACTCAGTGAGGTTATAAGAAGTGCGGCGAGAAATTGTACATGAAGGCTCAAAACAACTAACTTACGAGATTCGTGCGATAGTTGCTGTGGCAAATAAACTTAAAAAACTTGGTGTTGATATTACATGGGAAAATATTGGCGATCCTATTGAGAAGGGCGAGGAAGTTCCTGATTGGATTAAAGACATCGTTAAGTCGCTTGTTTCTACGGATAAGAGCTATGGCTATGTTGACACGCAGGGTGTGCTTGAAACCAGAGAGTTTCTCGCGTCTGCGGTTAATCAACGCGGTGGCTGTCAAATCACCGCAGACGATATTGTTTTTTTTAACGGGCTTGGTGATGCGGTAGCCAAAGTATTTGGGTTTCTCAAAAGAGAGGCTAGAATTCTAGGTCCATCTCCTGCTTATTCTACACATTCATCTGCAGAGGCCGCGCACTCAGGGTATGAGCATCTTACATACGAGCTAGACCCAGACAATGGCTGGATGCCAGACCTTGAGGATATCGAGAATAAGATTAAGTATAACGATTCTATCGCAGGACTGCTGCTTATAAATCCAGATAACCCAACTGGTGCGGTGTATCCACGTGAGCTACTTGAGAAAATTGTCGATATTGCACGTAAATATAAAATCTTCCTAATCTGCGATGAGATCTACGCCCATATCGTTTATGGCGGGTCTAAAACACTTCATCTTAGCGAAATAATTGGTTCAGTACCAGGAATGGCGTTGCGCGGTATCAGCAAGGAATACCCTTGGCCAGGTTCCCGCTGCGGTTGGATTGAAGTATTTAACCAAGACAAACATCCAATGTTTAAAGAATACATTGAGAGTCTTATAAACGCAAAGAGGCTTGAGGTTTGCTCAACATCGCTTCCTCAATATTCAATTCCTCTAGTAATTGGAGATCCTAGATATCTTGAGCATCTTGAGAGACGCAAACAGCTCTTTAGTGACCGCGCAGACGAAGCGTATGATGTACTAAGCAAAGTGGAAGGCTTGAGGGTTAATAAGCCTCATGGTGCATTCTATATGTCGATTCTTTTTGAAGAGGGAATCTTAAACCAACAGCAAAGCTTGCCTATAAAAAATCCAAAGGTTAAAAGCTACATCGAAGAGCTTGTTAGAGATGTTGAGGTTGATAAGCGATTTGTTTACTACCTTCTAGGGTCGGTTGGAATTTGCGTTGTTCCGCTAACTGGTTTCTGCTGCTCTCGTAAGGGTTTTAGAGTTACGCTGCTAGAATGTGACGACCAAAAACGTAAATGGATATGGGAAACTCTCGCTGAGAATATTAAACGCTATATTGAATCCGCATAAATCCACATCTTAAGACACAACTAAAAAGAGAACAACCTCTCAATTAAGATTGTTCTCTTTTCTTTTATGTTTTTTGTGAAGATCAATTTTGATATTTGGCGTTACCAAAACCAAGGATTGGTATGAAGATAAAAGGCAAAAATGCCAGTCCAATACCAAACACTTGCGTTTTACCAAATCTATCAGCTAAATCCATATAGATTACGATAGCTATGACAAAACTAACAACTGGTATAAATAAAAGCAGGACCCACCAAAGAGGGCGTTTGGCGATTTGAAGTAATAAAATCATATTGTATATAGGTATAATTTGGAGCTATTCTAAAGATAATGGTATGTGTATAGTGAAAACGCTACCCTTGGCTAGCTCACTCTCAATCGAGACAAACCCTTTATGTGCCTGCGCTATGTGTTTGACTATGGCTAGCCCAAGACCTGTTCCGCCTAGATTTCTACTACGCGCTTTATCTACCACATAAAATCTCTCAAAAATTCGCTCGAGATGTTCTGCGCCAATTCCGTAACCATGGTCTATTACAGATATCGTTGCATACTTTGAATCTGATGCGAGAAGAATTTCCACGGTCTTGTTTTCGTCGCTATATTTAATTGCGTTGCTTAGTAAATTCACAATTGCCTGTTCTAAGAGAAATTCGTTTATTGGAGCTTCTATGTCATTCTCGGCGGTGATGATTTTTATATTCTTTTTGGCTGCACGAATTTGGCATACTTCAATTGCAGAATCAATAGAACTTTTTATGCTCCCAATCTGAGTATCAATTTTGTTTTGGTTAGATTGGTCTTCAATCTTAGATAAGATAAGAATGTCCTCGATAATAGAGTTTAGCCGACGAGCCTGACGAGCGATTATCTCCATGAAGTGCTGCGCTTGGTCTGGGTTCTCAATAACACCGTCACGAAGCGTTTCTATAAATCCCATAATAGAGGTGATTGGTGTCTTGAGCTCGTGCGATACATTGGCTACAAACTCGCTCCTAACGCGTTCGAGCTGTCTTAGTATTGTAATATCATTTAATACTACTATTGTTCCTATCATCTGATTATGGCTGTTTATAAGTGGATTGCAGCGTACCCGAAGGTTCTTTCTCGGCTCATCAAGAATATCTAGTTCTGTATCTACACTCATGCTGTCTTTAAGGGAGTGGTCTATGAATTCTCTTAGAACCGTATTTGGAATTTCATCTTTGGTAGATATTGGGTTATTGCAATCGTCAATAGATAACATTACACATGCGGCTGCATTGATATTTAAAATATTTCCACTCGAATCAAGGGCAATAACTCCCTCACTCATACTCGTTAAAATAGCCTGCATCTCGTTCTTTTGGTTTAGAATATCATGAATTCTCACATCCAGCTCGGACGCCATATTATTCATAGCTATTGATAGTTTCGCCAAATCTTTTGTGTGAGGTATTGTAAGTGATTGGTCAAAATTACCCTGCGCGAAATTATCTAATCCGGAAATTATTTCTTCGAGTGGCCTATTGATTCTCCTAGTAATAATCAAACTTAGAAACGCTGATATTATAACAATAATCAAACTGTATTTAATTATTGCCCGGCGCAACCCTCCCAAAGTCATATCTATTGTCGTTAGAGATTTGGATGTCCTGATAATAGAGATGAGCTTCTTATCCTTATAGAGCCCAATAGCTATATACATCATTGGCTGATCTAATGTTTGACTGTAGCGAGTTTCAATGCCAATTTTATTCCTTTTTACAGAGATAATTTCAGGTCTATTAGAATGATTACCCATTAGAATTGGGTTGCGTTGTGAGTCGCCAATAACTTTTCCGCTTGGTTCGATTACAGTTACTCTGGTGTCAGAGTTGTTGCCAATCTGTTTGCAAAACTGTTCAACACGGCTTAGCTTAGCATCAATGATATCTTGGGATATTGCCTGTGAAACAAATTTGGCTTCAGTTTCTAATGCTTTCTGAGTTTCATTGATAAATGAATTCGTTAGCAGGCGAGATGAGAGAATTGTCAGGGCGACTGAAACTATTACGGTTATCAGTAAAAAAGAAAAGTAGAATTGCCAGAATAATTTTTTAAAACCCATTACACTTCCCTATCAAACTCTGCCTTGTAGCCAATACCACGTACAGTCTTAATGAACTTTCCGTGCTCGCCTAACTTTTTGCGTAATCCAACAATCTGAACATCTACAGCTCGGTCTGTCACCTCATAATCGCCACCTTTTGTTGCATCTATAATTTGATATCTAGTGAAGACTCTACCAGAGCGTTTGATTAGTAATTTTAAGACATCAAATTCCGTTGCAGTAACATCGATTCTTTTTGAGTTGATGAATACTTCATATTTATCTGTGTCTATAGTTATCGCACCGCTGGTAATTAGAGAAGAATTGTTAGGCTCTCTACCAAGCTGGTTGCTACGAATTGTTGCTGCTACTCTGGCAATTAAAACTTTGGTGCTAAATGGCTTGGTTATATAATCGTCTGCACCAAGTTCAAGACCGGTAACAATATCAGCCTCAGAGCTCTTAGCGGTAACCATAATTATCGGTATGAATTTTGTCGCTGAAGAAGCTTTGAGTTTCCTGCATACTTCAAGCCCGTCAATTCCAGGTAGCATTAAATCAAGCAAGATTAGATCTGGCTTAGTTGAACTAGCAAGTGCAACAGCTTGCTCTCCTGTCTCAGCAGTGAATACACAATAGTTATTAACCTTGAGATTGTATCTAATAAGCTCAAGAATGTCTGAATCGTCTTCAACAACTAACACTTTATGTTGCAACATTTATGCTACTCCGAAATTGCGTGTGTTTACATTTCAACCTATCATATCCATTAATGTTAGAGTTTGATTAGAAATGATTTAAAAGTAGAAAGAAAGTTTTTTTAGTATATTCTTTTGATTTAGGCCTTCTTTATAAATGCGCAAAATAAAAGCCAGAATCGAAATGATCCTGGCTTCGGAGGAGGGTGATGAAAAGTACTTTTAAGTGACTACGTACTCTGTACGCAAGTCCTATAC
>WGDE01000082.1 GCA_015493385.1 Phycisphaerae bacterium | reverse complement strand
TAATTGCACAACCTTAATATGAGGACGGATCGTGCCTAAAAGAACGGACATCAAAAAGATATTAATCATTGGTTCAGGACCAATTGTGATTGGTCAGGGATGTGAATTTGATTATTCAGGGGCCCAAGCATGTAAAGTGCTTAAAGAAGAGGGTTACGAGGTCGTACTGGTCAATTCAAATCCAGCTACGATTATGACAGACCCAGAACTCGCCCACAAAACATACATTGAGCCGGTAACAGCTGATGTGGTAGAAAAGATAATTGAGGCCGAGAGACCAGATTGCTTGCTTCCTACACTTGGCGGTCAGACTGGGCTAAATACTGCGGTCGAGCTGGCAGAGAGCGGCGTTCTCGACAAGTATGGCGTTGAGATGATTGGTGCAAATCTTGATACTATTCAAAAGGCTGAGGAGAGAGATCTCTTCAAGAAAGTTATCGAAGATATAGACCTAGATGTCCCGCGCAGTGGCCATGCCCATACTTGGCAAGAGGCGCTGGAGATTATTGAGTATGTAGGCTTTCCTGCAATTATTAGAGCTTCTTATACGCTTGGCGGTACCGGTGGTAGCGTTGCGTACAATATGGAAGAGTATAAACAGTTTATAAGCCAAGGCCTTGAGCTGAGTCCGAAAAGTCAGGTTCTTATTGAGGAGTCTGTACTGGGTTGGAAAGAATACGAGCTTGAGGTTATGCGAGATAAGAATGACAACGTTGTTATCGTTTGCTCTATCGAAAATCTCGACCCTATGGGCGTTCATACTGGCGATAGCGTAACAGTTGCACCGGCGCAGACGCTAACGGATAAAGAATATCAGCTGATGCGCGATGCTTCGCTTAAGATTATCAGAGCTATTGGTGTTGAGACTGGTGGATGCAATGTTCAATTCTCAGTCAATCCAGAGAATGGCAAAATATATGTTATTGAAATGAATCCACGAGTTTCGAGAAGTTCTGCTCTGGCGTCTAAGGCTACTGGATTTCCGATTGCTAAAATGGCGGCAATGCTAGCGGTTGGCTATACTCTCGATGAAATCCCAAATGATATTACCAAGCAAACTCCAGCATGTTTTGAGCCTTCGATTGATTATTGCGTTGTTAAATATCCAAGATTTACGTTTGAGAAATTCCCTAACACAAGCTCTGACCTTACTGTACAGATGAAATCGGTTGGTGAGGCAATGGCGATAGGAAGAACCTTTAAGGAATCTTTCCAGAAGGCGGTTAGAAGCCTTGAGATTGGTAGAGATAGCCTAGACAACAAATATATTGATGCGACCATAACTGATGCAGACCTTATTGAGAAACTGCGTGGTTGGAGATGGGATAAGCTATGGCACCTAGCCGAGGCACTGCGCCGCGGTATGAGTGTTGACGATATCTACAGCTATTGCAAAATTGACAGATGGTATATTGAAAATATCAAAGAGATAATAACTCTTGAGACAAAAATTAAATCTACAAAGCTTACGGATATTGATTCCAAGCTGATGAAGCAAATTAAAGAATACGGATTTAGTGATAACTATCTATCCGAGATATTCAAGGTTAGAGAGCTTGAGTTTAGAGAGCTGCGCAAGTCTCTTGGTGTTAAGGCTGTATATAAAATGGTTGATACCTGCGGCGGCGAATTTGCAGCTTCCACTCCGTATCTCTACAGTACATACGAAGATGAGTGCGAGGCGAACCCGACAGACCGTAAGAAGGTTATCATCCTCGGTGGCGGTCCAAACAGAATTGGACAGGGTATTGAATTTGACTATTGCTGCGTTCATGCGGCTTTTGCGCTTAAAGAGATTGATATTGAAGCGATTATGGTAAACTGTAATCCTGAGACTGTTAGTACGGATTACGATACTTCTGATAAACTTTTCTTTGAGCCGCTTACATTTGAAAATGTGATGGATATTGTTGAGGTTGAGAATCCTTATGGAGTAATCGTGCAGTTTGGCGGTCAGACTCCGCTCAAACTAGCAAACGCTCTTATGGAGGCTGGAGTAAATATAATCGGAACTTCACCGCGTAGTATTGATCGCGCAGAAGACCGTGAGATGTTTAACCAGGTTGTAGAAAAATTAGATCTTACCCAACCGTTTAGTGGAACATCTCGAACTTACGAAGAGACTCTTGAAATTGCCAATAAGCTTGGATATCCATTGCTAATCAGGCCGTCATTCGTTTTGGGTGGCAGGGCGATGGTGGTTGTTCATGAAGAGTCTGCTCTTGAAGATTGTGTTAAGAATGCGATTGAGGCGAGCGGAGAGCATCCGATTTTGATTGATAAATTCTTAGACGATGCAACCGAGCTTGATGTTGACGCGATATGCGATGGCAGCGATGTAGTAATCGGCGGAATTATGGAACATATCGAAGAGGCGGGAGTTCACTCTGGTGATAGCGCATGTTCTTTGCCTCCGGTTTCGCTTAGCCCTGAGATACTAGAAAAAGTTTGCGCACAGACTAAAGCGTTAGCGCTTGAGCTTGATGTGCTAGGGCTTATGAATATCCAATATGCAATCAAAGATGATGTAATCTATATTCTCGAGGTGAATCCAAGAGCGTCTAGAACTGTACCTTTTGTTAGCAAGAGTATCGGTGTTGCACTTGCCAAGATAGCGGCTAAAGTTATGACTGGTATGACGCTAAAGGAGCTTGGTTTTACTGAACAAATCAAGCCGAAGCACTATTCAGTAAAAGAGGCGGTTTTCCCATTCTTGAAATTCCCAGGTATAGATACATTGCTTGGCCCTGAGATGCTCTCTACGGGAGAGGTTATGGGAATATCAGATGATTTTGGAATGGCGTTCGCAAAAGCTCAGATTGCTAGTGGTAACAGACCTCCAAAGGGCGGTACTGTTTTATTTAGCGTTAAGAAATGCGATAGGGCAAAGAGTGTTGAACTGGCTAGAGAACTCTCAGGTATGGGCTATAAGATTGTAGCTACCAAGGGAACTTGCATTGAACTTATCAACAATAATATACCTTCAGAATTTGTGCTTAAAATAACTGAGGGCAGACCAAATATTGTTGATATGATTATTAATAATGAGATTGATTTGATTATTAACACTACAGTTGGTGCTCAATCAATCAAGGATTCATTCTCGATAAGAAGAACCGCTCTTGATATGAGTGTTCCTTATGTAACAACAATGAGAGGCGCAGCCGCCTTTACAAAGGCGATTAAGTCTTTGAAAGAAAATGAGCTTGGCGTAAAACCGATTCAGTCGTACTACGATAAATAAAAGGATTTTAATAGTGAACGCAATTCTTCTACTTGAAGACGGAACTATATTTGAAGGCAAAGGCTTCGGCTCGCAGGGGCAAGCGTGCGGAGAAGTCGTCTTTAATACTAGTATGTGTGGATATCAAGAAATCTTGACTGATCCATCTTATAATGAACAGATTATTACAATGACATACCCTCTCATTGGCAACTATGGCACTAACGATGAAGATTACGAATCATCTAAATGCCACGCTAGAGGGTTTATTGTCAAGGAAAACTGCGACTATCCAAGCAACTGGAGAAATTCCAAAAGCTTGAATGAGTACCTCAAAGATCACAACGTTGTGGGTATTGAGGGAATAGACACGCGCAAACTAGTAAGGCACATACGAGAAAAAGGTGCGATGCGCGGCATTATCTCTCACGGCGATACCGCCGTTGACACTCTAAAGGCAGAGCTTGAGAGCTACCCAGGTTTGGTAGGCAGAGATATTGTTGAGCAGGTCTCAACCACTAAAGCGTATGAATGGACTCAGGGAGTTGCTAATGTTATCGGCGAGAAACAACCAGAGATTCCAACGAAGAGATATAAGATTGTTGCGTATGATTTTGGGATTAAGAGAAATATTCTCAGACTTCTAGTTGACCAAGGATTTGACGTTACTGTTGTGCCTGCAAAAACGGACGCTAAAGATGTTCTTGCGATGAATCCTGATGGAGTCTTCTTGAGTAATGGCCCTGGGGATCCAGCTCCGCTTAGCTATGCAATCGAAAATATCAAAGCTCTTCTTGGAGAGATTCCAATATTTGGTATTTGCTTGGGGCATCAACTCCTATCGCTTGCAATGGGCGCAACGAGTTATAAACTCAAGTTTGGTCATCGCGGCGCAAATCATCCTGTCAAAAACTTAATGACGGGAAAGATTGAGGTTACCAGCCAAAATCATGGCTTCTGTATCGACCTTGATTCTCTAGAGGATAAAGATGTTGAGGCTACACATATAAACTTAAACGATAATACTCTTGCTGGTATTAAATGCGATTCGAAAATTGCGTTCTCTGTTCAGTACCACCCAGAAGCTTCTCCTGGGCCACATGATTCGAGATATCTATTCGATGATTTCCGCAATTTAATTGAAAAGACTAAAAATAAATAAGGGATATATAAATGAGTAATATAGTTCTAATTAAGACGAATAAGGGCGATATCACAATAGAGTTGGATCTCAAGAATGCACCTATAACAGCAGATAACTTCCTTAAATATGTAAAAGATGGCTTCTTCGATAGCACTATCTTCCACCGCGTGATTCCAGATTTTATGATTCAAGGCGGTGGTTTCACCGTTGATATGGAGCAAAAGGAAACAAGGGACTCCATCAAAAATGAAGCAAACAATGGATTGAAGAATCTGCGTGGAACTCTTGCTATGGCAAGAACTAATGACCCTGATAGTGCAACCGCTCAATTCTTTATAAATCTAAAGGACAACAGCTTTCTAGACTATACAAGTAGGGCGAATCCTGGTTATGCGGTCTTTGCAAAGGTGACCGAAGGCCTTGATGTTGTTGATGCTATTTCTACAGTAGAGACTGGAAGGCATGGCTACCATGACGATGTCCCAACAGAAGCGGTTATTATTGAGAGTGCTACTATTGTTTAACTAAACGATATTGAGCTAGCATTTAAATAAAGCGGTAAGTCCCATAATTAGGGCGTGCCGCTTTTTTTATTGCGCAATTAAAAAGTTTTGCCTTTTCACATACGTATTATTATGACTGTTTTCCTACTATGACACTGCTAACAGTACTAGCCGGTTCCGATAAAATACGCCCGTATTGAGACTTAATTTTTCTGGCTTGTCTTGGGCAATTTGATTCAAATCAATACAGAATCTAAGTTTACGCTCAGGTTACGATTTGAGCTCAATAGGACGAAAAGGAAAGAGTCAATATGTTGTTTATGTATATATAGTGTCTGGACAGAACTTAATGAGTATATTTAGTCGAAAACATATTTATCCAATAGGAGTCGATCTTGGTAGTAATTCAATCAAGATTGCGCAGCTTTATTTAGACAATGGCAAACTAGACATTTGCGATGCTGCCATGATTCTAAAGCCACAAGAGCTAGAGACAGGTAGTGGCCAATGGCAAAGATGGGTTGCAGATCAGATAAAGAAGACTATAAGCTCTGGACATTTCAAGGGTGTTAAGGTCGTTGCAGGTATTATCTCTGACGAGTTGTATATCGACCATATCAAGATAGAAAGGGTTGAAGATTCTAAACTTGAGGAATCTGTAAGGGAGAATATGAAGGCAAAGCTACCTTACGATTCAACCAATGCAATGCTCAAATATGTCGCAATACCAAGTAGCAATCCTAAAGAAATGAACATTGTTGTTATCGCGGCTGAGAGATTAAAAGTCGAGAGACATCTTGCAATATTAGAAGAGGCTAAAGTTGAAATAGCCGGTATGAGCGTTTGGCCATTTGCGATGAGTCACGCGTTTACAAAGTTCTTCGCTAGACGAGAATCAGATAAAAATAAGGTCGCTTTGTTATTAGATGTTGGGCATAGACACAGTGACATTGTTATTTCTAGGCACGAAGAGTTATTCTTTGCAAGAAGCGTCAAACATGGGCTTGAAGATATAAAAGAGAATGGTAGTTGCGATATTCTGATTTCCGAGATAAATGCATGTGTTAGATATTTTGAGAATACGCATAAAGTTGATCGAATTTCGAGATTGATGTTTTTATCAGGGGCTTCTGCGGATCAATCTGTTTGCCGAGCATTAGCATCTCTTGGCAGAGAGATGGAGATAGTCGCTCAAGTTGGCGACTGTCTTGAGGCCATACGGCCGAATCCAACTAAGAAGCTAAGCTTTGAAAGAAGAGGCTCTAAAATTGATTGGTCTGTCGCATTTGGACTTAGCTTGACTGAGTAACACATTATTTGTTTTTTTAAAAGATAATCGTAAAAGGGTAAAATATGTCAGATATGAACTTCGTTCCAGATGACTATGTGATTACAAAGGAAGCAAAGCGTTCGAATATATTTTATATCGCTTTGTTTGTTCTTGTAATGATGGCATTGGGCGTGACGTTTGGTGTTATTAAAATAAGGCAATCAAAACTTCAAAAGCAAGAGGATGCTGTTGACTTAAAACTAAAACAGGCATGTAAAGAGCTATCTCAGATTGAAGTTATGCAGACAAAACGCAAGGAACTTATGAATACTGCTCTGATGGCGTCAGATTTAATAGAGCCTATTCCAAGGTCGGTCTTACTTGCAGCAGTAACAAATGCAATGCCAGATGGTGTCTCTATTATAAAACTCAAGCTTGACGAGAAGGTTAGTAGGACTAGAAGAAGAAGCAATTACGATAAAAAGAAAAGTGCCAGTAAGAAGGGGAAAGTCAGTAAGAAGAAAAAAACTTCAAAAAAGAGCAAGAAGGCAAATACCAAAAAGCCAGAGCCTCTTATGTTGCGTACGGTTGTAATTGAAGGACTTTCTCCTACCGATATCGAAGTGGCAGAATATATCGCAATCCTCAGTGGTTGCCATATATTTGAAGATGTTGAGTTAACAAAAAGTGAAGAAGTTTCTGTAGAAGGCTTTGTATTTAGAAGATTTGAGTTAAAAAGCACTCTTAAGAATAATTTTACTGTTACAGAAAAAGATGTTACGCAGATTAAAAATAAGCTCTTCTCTGCTAAATAACTAGGACATAGATATGTTATATGATTTTAGACTACTAGGTGAGGTATCGAAATGAGTAGTGGGTTTAGAAATATAATTTTCTTTATTATTCTCTTAGCGGCTGCTTTTGTTGGGTATAGGTATATGATTGAACCTGCCAACAAGAGTCTTTCTGAGCAAAAAGC
>WGDE01000081.1 GCA_015493385.1 Phycisphaerae bacterium | reverse complement strand
ATTGATTCTTATATAGGTTTCATCGGAATTGAAAGATTGATTTTTAGGGTATTGATGGACTGGATGATAATTACTGTAACCACAAGAATTACCAAATGCATTAAAAACATCCTTATCCGTAATCCGAGTAATTATTGTACCAAACATCTTATCCATATAAGAATCGAGGTAACCAGGGTTACTCGTAGTTGGAACTGTAGTGCTGGTAAAAACTCCATCTGGAGGATAATTCAGTGGTGTTGAGAATGCTGTGACGGGTAAAACTAGAAATGTAAATATTGCTGATAATGTCAAAATGCTCTTCATCATAATCTCCACATTATAGGGCAAGTTTAAAAAACGCTAATCTATTATGTGGAATTGCCATAAGATTGTCCAGTTCTTTTAACGATAAGAATTAGACACTTAGCCAGGAATGCACAAATGAAAAATGAATGGAACTGTAGGGGTTCCCTTTGTGGTCGCCCTGTTAGAGTTTCAACTCTAATAGGGTTCATCTCAGAAAAGATGAAATACATTGTAAACGGCCATCTCTGTTGTAATTGACATCGGGCTCACTTGCGATAAGTACATGAATGTTAATTAACTCTAGAAACGCTAACCCCTAACCACCAACCATTAACAACTAAATCAGCCCTTTAAAATATTCAATCGTAGCCGCAAGCCCTGAATCGAAATCTGATGTTGGAACAAACCCAGTAGACTTTAAATTCTCAACCGATGCTCGGCTATGCTTCACATCGCCTGCGCGGACTGGGGCATACTCAATCTTTGAGCTTGAATTTGTTAGCTTTATGATTTTCTCGGCGAGAGCGGTGATTGTAATGCTATTGCCATACGCCACATTATACACATCTCTAAAGCTCTCATTCATCGCAAGAAAAACGTTTGCTGCGACAATATCTTTCACATAGATGAAATCTCTTGTCTGTTCGCCGTCACCGAAGATTTTGATAGTTTCTCCCTTAACAGCCTTATCAATAAAAATCGGCACCGCCGCCGCATACTGACTCTTGGGATCTTGGCGAGGGCCAAAAACATTGAAATATCTCATACAAGCAGTATTTAGCCAACCCTCATCCGCAAACATTTTGCAGTAATACTCACCGTCAAGTTTGGTAACAGCGTATGGGCTCTTTGGCTCTGGCAGCATAGATTCGAGCTTTGGAACGGTTGGATTATCGCCATAGATTGCGGCGCTTGAGCTGTGGCAGAGTTTTTTTACGCCTGCATCTTTAGCCGCCTCTAAAACGTTAAGAATGCCTTGGGCATTTATCTCAACGCACTCGCTAGGTTTTTCCATACTCTCTGGAACACTAATCATTGCACCAAGATGAAAAACGTAATCCACACCCTTAACCGCCTGCGCAACCATATCCCTATCAGTAATTGAGCCTTCGATAAACTCAACATCAAACGCTTCTATATTCTTCACAAATCCACTGCGCAGATTATCCAAGACCCTAACATCTGCTTTGCCTTGAAAATGCTCAACTATATGTGAACCAATAAAGCCTGCGCCGCCTGTTACTAAAACTCTCATTATAAACTCCCATCTTTAAAGGATTCTTAACCACTATAAATCGGCTTAGCTGTAGAACAACTTAAACAAATAAACCGTGAGCGTAATAAATATCGTTAACGTTGGTATAGATGCAAGGTAGCACCAAAACAAAATCGAGACAAGCCCGTCCTCTATTTTCCGATTTGCCAAAGACGCCATCACCACCAGATTGTTCGCAGGCGGCGAGCCAGCCTCTACAACCAAAATCAAAACAAACAAAAGAGAAGCCGGTATCAAGTGCATCTTGAGTAAAAATCCAACATAGAAAATTGCAAGAATCGGAAACACAATCAGCTTGGCCAAAATGACAGCAAAAATTGTTTTCTTATTCACAGCCGCTCTTGGCGGTCCGTTAGAGAGCCTTCCGCCGAGAATTAACAGTGCGCATGGTATCGTAGCCTCTGCTAAGATAGCCGCCGCCCGATACGCCCCGTTCAATATTCCGCCAGAGTCTACTATTTGATGCTTAAGTGGAGGAATCAATCCAACAATAAGCCCGCAGACAATCGCTATCACTGGAGGTGGAACTAGATTCTTAAGTTTAAACTCACGAGCTTTAACACCAGATATCAAAGGAAATCCAATCGTCCAAAGTAGCGGCGAGAAGCCTAGCAAAAACATCGATATTAAGCTGATAACATCGTTAGCCGCTTGATTTCTTGTCGAAGCGAATATTGGAAAGATATAGACAACAGCCGTCAAAAGTGGAATCGGTATATACCCAGCATTACTAAAAGTTACCGTCGTAATCACAGCCGCAGCCATCTCTGGCTTTGGTCGAAACAGCTTAACCATAAGCTTACCAACAATAAGCCCAGTCCCGATATACACTACGCAGGTCGCAGGAAAAATCCAAAGCTCACCAATCTGGTCAGCATGCACAGACGCAGAAACCTTCACAAAAAGCAAACATGGCAGAGTTAGATAAAAAGCCAACCGACTGAGCATTTCGAGTGATTCTGCCTTGATTAGCTTATAACGCACAATCATAGCACCAGCCAGCGCAGCTAGAAGAATCGCCCCGATTGATTGCGATGCGTAGTAGAATAATTTAAGCATCTCAGCCATAACACACTCCATAATAAACGCTCACACTAACAAGAACTTCATTTCGTCGCCACAAACACCGCTCTGATTGGCGCGGGATACCCCTCGAAAGTTAGCGATGTGTCGTCTTTGTCAAGAAAATCACCAAGAGACTCAAACGTCATCCATTCGCTGCTGCGCTGTTCATCGAGAGAAGTTTTGCTAATATCTACAACCCGAACATCTCTAAAACCAACCTCTCTTAGCCAGTCTGCGCAGGTTGTTGGTGATGGAATCTTCCAGACATTGCGCATCTTGGCGTATCTGCCTTTGGGTTCGAGAATATCGCCAAACTCATCTTCAACGATAATAGTCTCAAGTATAAGCTCACCGCCATCCACTAAGAGCGACCGCAAATGCTCAAGATGCTCGAGCGGATTTTTTCTGTGATATAAAACTCCCATCGAGAAAACGCTATCGAATGCTGGCAAACTCTTTGGTAAGTCGTCAATACCTAGCGGCAAAACGGCTGCGCTTTGGCATTTAAAATATTTGTTCACAGCTAGAAATTGCATAACATAGAGCAAGAAAGGATCAATCCCAACCACAGCCTGCGCACCAGAGGCAACCATTCTAAAACAGTGATACCCATTACCGCAGCCAACATCCAGAACCCGCCGCCCTTTTAGCGGTGAGATACTCTTTTCTAATCTATCCCATTTCCAGTCGCTGCGCCATTCTGTGTCTATATGCAGAGAGAAAAGATTAAACGGCCCCTTGCGCCAAGGGTGAAGCTGCATTAGATTCTCTCTAAGCGCATCAAGAGTCTCTTGGCTAATATGCTGCGCAGCCTCAGCAGAAACGGCAGAAGCACCTAAATTTATAGCCGAAGTTTCTATCTCTGGCAAACTCGCGCAGGCTTTCTCCCATTTAGCAAGATCGCCATTATTAAGCTCGCGCAGAGCAATTTCAAGTACAGGTGCAATCTCGCTGGCAAATTCAGAAAGCCCATTGCTGCGTAGAAATGTTAGGTATGTTGAAAAATCCAGCATATTATCTGCGACTCACCTTTTTAACAAAATCACTTAAACGCCACTATCGAAACAAAATTAAAACATTGGAACCACAGATAAACATTCTTAAATCCAACCGATTCCAGTCTCTCAAAATGCGTTTTTATAGAATCGCTGATAAGTACATTGTCCAGAGATTTGCGTTTTTGGGCAACCTCAGTTTCGCTGTACCCGTTTAGACGTTTAAAGTCCAGATGCATATTTAACTGGAAATCCTGCTCCTTGGTATCGCTAAACTCCACCTTCTCCGATAGTAAAATCGCTCCTCCATCAAGCATTCCATCATAGATTCGTTTAAGAAGAGAGTCTCTGTTTTCGGGCTTGAAAAACTGTAGCGTATAGTTCATAACGACAACAGACGCCCGCTGGATTTCTATGTCTCCAATATCAGCAAGAACAACATCAACCGCAACATCGCTAACCTCAGAAGCAACAATTTCTCTGCACCTTGAAACCATAGCCTCGGAATTATCGACAGATATAATTTTGCAATTTGGCTTATCTATCCCTCTGCGCATTGCTACAGTGCTTGCGCCGAGCGAAGAGCCAAGATCGTAACAGTTGCTATTTGGCTGTGAGTAATGCTGCGCAAATACCTTAGTCATCGCGATTACAGTAGCGTATCCAGGCACAGAGCGGCGAATCATATCGTCAAATACAGAGACAACGTTCTCATCGAACACAAAATCTGGCACGCGTTCTCGATATTGAGAATAGATAGAATCTATATGCGGATCACTCACTTCTAGCTCTCCTAAGCAGTAGCGTGTTTGAGAAGTTCATCAACCTTCTTAACGAACACGAACTCCATACCTTTTTTCGCCTCGGCAGGAACCTCTTCCATATCCTTCTTATTACGGTATGGCAATATCACCTTCTTAATGCCAGCATGTTTTGCCGCAAGAATTTTCTCTTTAAGCCCGCCGATAGGAAGCACAAGCCCTTGGAGAGTAATCTCACCAGTCATAGCAACGTCAGGACGCACTTTCAGTCCAAGCATCAAAGAGAGAAGCGAAGTAAACATTCCAACCCCAGCGCTTGGTCCATCTTTTGGAATCGCACCGGCTGGAACATGGATGTGGTAGTCTAGATCCTTGAAGGTTTTGTCGTCTAGCTTATATTTAGCTGCCTTACTCTTTATCAACGAGAAAGCAGCCTGGGCGCTCTCACGCATCACATCGCCAAGTTGACCTGTAAGTGTGAGTTCTCCCTTACCCTGCATTGAGATTGTCTCTATAAATAGAATCTCACCTCCATACGGAGTCCATGCAAGACCGGTAACAACTCCCGCAGATCCCTTGCGCATTGCAATTTCCGATTCATACTTGATTGGCCCAAGTAATTTGTGCAGATTCGCCTTTGAAATGGTAGCTTTGCGTTTTTTACCTCTAGCAATCTCAGTCGCAATATTTCTACAGATAGCGGCAATCTCACGCTCAAGATTTCTGACACCGCTCTCTGCAGTATAGCTCTCTGTAATCACATCAATACACTCATCTTTTATTGTTAGCTGGCTCTTCTTTAAGCCATGCTCTTTTAGCTGACGTGGAACGAGATATTTCTTCGCAATATTGAGTTTCTCTATTGCGGTATATCCAGCTAGCTCGATAACTTCCATTCTATCGTATAGAGCCTCTGGGATATTCTCTGTATAGTTTGCCGTACCGATAAACATCACATTCGAAAGGTCGAACGGTTGGTCAAGGTAGTGGTCTGTAAAGGTATTATTTTGCTCTGGGTCTAAAACCTCAAGCAAAGCGCTCGCTGGATCGCCCCTGAAATCCTGACCAATCTTATCAAGCTCATCAAGCATAAATACAGGGTTGTTCGTTTTACACTTGCGCAACTCCTGCATAATCCGCCCCGGCAAGGCACCAATATACGTGCGTCTGTGGCCTCTGATATCCGCCTCATCACGAATACCGCCAAGCGAAATGCGCACGAACTTGCGCCCCATTGCTCTTGCAATAGATTTTCCAAGGCTAGTCTTTCCGACCCCCGGAGGCCCTGCAAAGCAAAGTATAGGGCTTTTGCCCTTTGGATTTAGTTTTCGAACGGCAAGAAATTCCAGTATTCGCTTCTTAATCTTCTTCAGACCGTAATGGTCAGTATCTAGTATCTTCTCAGCCGCTGCGATATCTAGAAGGTCCTCACTCTCAATGCTCCAAGGCAACTCGCACACCCAGTCTAGGTATGTTCTAATCACACTGTACTCTGGAGAAGAATGTGAGATTTTGCTAAGCCTATCAAGCTCGCGCAGCGCTTCTTCCTTCACATCGTGAGGCATCTTTGCCTTGTCTATCATTTTTTTGATTTTGAGAACTTCATCGCTCTTGCGATCTGTCATACCAAGCTCAGTCTCTATTGCCTTTAGCTGCTCTTGCAAGAAATACTCTCTCTGTGTCTTATCGATAGACTCTCTAACCTGCCCTTGAATCTTATTGCTAAGCTCAAGCAATTCAAGCTGGCTAGCAAGCGCAAGCGAAACCTTCTGCAAGCACTTTGTAGGGTTAAACTCCTCAAGGAAGGCCTGCTTCTCCTTTAGCGAAACATTCAAAGTTGCCGCAATAAAATCAGCCAAAGCCAGCGGGCTTGATAGATTCTCAAGCATTATCGACGCCTCTTCAGGCGCGTTTGGACTAAGCGCAATAACTCGGTTCGCCGCCTGACGAACACTCACCATCATCGCCTTGATTTTCTTAGTCATCCGAGTCTTAGGATAAATCGGTGTAATCTTTGCCTTTATATACGGCTCTGTCTGTATTATCTCATCAATACGAAATCTCACCAAGCCATGCACGATTACAGTCATAGACCCTTGAGGCATCTGAATAATTTTAAGCACAGACGATATTGTACCAACCTTATAGAAATCCTTCGGCTCTGGCTTTTCGATATCAGCATTCTTTTGCGCAACCAAACCAATCACATCATCATCAGGACCAAGCTCGTCAAGTAGCGCCTTGCTACGGTCTCTACCAATTGCAAGCGGCATAACAGTACCCGGAAACGCAACGGCATTGCGGATTGGAAGTATGCTTATAACATCTGGAATATTATATTCATACTCACCCTCGCTACCAAAAGCATGGTGTCCTTCACTATACGGGTCAAATCCATCTATATCTAAAAGTCTCATCTATTCCTGCACTTTTTAACCTAAAAGAATATTTTTTACACAGATGATAAATGATAATAGATATTGAGCATAAATCAACCAACAAATCGCTTCAAATAGCAGTAGAATTGAATATGGCAAGACATTTTAACTATCCACAAGGCAGGTAATTGCTTCGCCGAACGCATCAGTCGCGACTGACAAAGAGGCACTATCAAAGATTTCTCAAATTTACAGTGAGAAAATACTTAAATATCATAAAAATAGTTGACACATTCACCAGCTCTTTATAATATAACGCCTCTTTGGTACGGGGTCGTAGCTCAATTGGTTAGAGCATCGGACTGTCGATCCGAAGGTTGAGGGTTCGAGTCCCTTCGACCTCGCTGTGCTTAAAGCCTTGTAGATTAATAATCTACAAGGCTTTTTTTTTTTGTCCTCTTTTTGCTGTTTTATTTGACTTAAGGGAGAAACTGAAGACTTATGCGTTTTTTCTTCTGCGAAGCAATAGGCCGCCAAGACCAAGCAAAGCCATAGTTGCTGGTTCTGGGACGAAGCCATAATTATCAACGTATAGGTCTCCGCTTCCTGTAGCAAGATGGCCACCGAAGAATATGCCAAGATCGTCTGGTGCAGCTAGAACATAAGATAGAGCTTCGCTACCAGCACCGCCTTGAGTCCAGCGAGTGAAATTCGCTGAGTT